>CAJFVY010000038.1 GCA_904420615.1 uncultured Bacilli bacterium
TACAATAGAACACACTTTATTATACTGTTTTAAACTCTTGTTTATTTTTTTAGCAAGTAATTTTAATAATTAAAAAGCAGTCAAAAACCTTATCAACAAAGGATAAATTGACTATTTCAATAATATTTCATGTTTTATCCTGTTATTTTTTGGATAACTTTCCTATTAAATAAATAACTTCTAACGAAAAGAATGATAAACCAAGTAAAAATACCATAACATAAGTAAGAGAATCTTTTAATAATATCAAAGTAATTAAACTACTCTCTCTTTCCTAAATTCCTTTTTATTAGTTTAAATATCTCAACTATCAATATTGGTGATAAGGATAAGAATAAAACTATCAACCATTCCATACTATTTAAAGTACCTAAAGAGAAGAATTCTCTAACAGGCGTTATAAACAATACAATTCCTAAAAAGAAGATAGATCCTAACATTGCTAAATATAATACTTTATTTCTTGGAGAATCTTTACTGAATAATGATGTTGTACTAGAACTTTGATTTAAAGCATGAAATATTTGAGATAAACATAAGACGGTAAAAGACATTGTAAGAGCTATTTGATAATTATGTTTACTTCCTATTAAATAAGCAATAAGAGTAATTATAGCAATGTAAATACCATAGAAAACAATTCTAAAAATTAAACCCTTTTCAAATAAACTACCCGTTTTTACTGGTTTATGCCTCATAATATTAGGACTAGCAGGATCAATACCTAAGGCAAGTGATGGAAGTGTATCTGTCACAAGATTAATAAAGAGGATGTGTACTGCTAAAAGTGGTGTATTTAAATTAAAGAGCATTGTAATAAAAATAGTCAATACTTCAGCAATATTACCAGCCAGCAAAAATTGTATTACTTTTTGAATATTACGATATACTCTTCTTCCTTCTTTTATAGCTACTTCTATTGTAGTAAAATTGTCATCTAATAAAATCATATCTGCTGCATCTTTAGCAACATCAGTTCCAGTGATTCCCATTGCAACACCAATATCTGCTGTTTTTAAAGCTGGAGCATCATTAACTCCATCACCTGTCATTGCTACAATTTCTTTATTTTCTTTTAAGGCATTTACAATTCTTAATTTATCTTTTGGTGTAACTCTTGCAAAAACAGAAATATTTTCCATTTTATCACGAAGTGTAGCATCACTCATCTTATCTAATTCATCCCCACTAATGACTAAGTTGCCTTCCTGATAAATTCCTAGATCTTTAGCAATCGTAGTAGCTGTTAGTTTATGATCTCCTGTTATCATAATAACTCGAATACCAGCTTCATGACATGTCTTAATTGCATCTTTTACTTCATTTCTCGGTGGATCTATCATGCCAACTATACCAATAAAAGTTAAATCTTTTTCTAAGTTAGTAGGATCATTCTTAGACAACTTTTTCATACTCTTTTTAGCAAATCCTAACAGTCTAAGACCTTTACTAGAAAGATGAGAACAAAATTCTTTTACTTTTTTCTTATTTTCTTCTGTTAATAAAATTTCTTTTTCATCAATTATTCCTTTATCACAAATATCTATTAATTCTTCAGGTGCTCCTTTAGAATATAATAAATAATCAGAATTATTCTTAATTACAACACTCATTCTTTTTCTAATAGAATCAAAGGGTTGCTCTAACAAAATTTTATTATCTTGTTTTATTTTTTCTATATCATATTTGTTTCTCTTAGCATAAGAAAGAAGTGCACCTTCCGTTGGATCACCCAAAACTTTATCTTTATCTATAAAAGCATGATTACAAAGTATGCTAGCATAAATCAAATCTATCGAAATATTATCATGATCTACTTGATTTATTATATCAGAATACAAAATGCTCTTAGTCACAGTCATTTTATTTAAAGTTAGAGTACCCGTCTTATCCGTACAAATTACAGTAGAACTTCCTAAGGCTTCAACAGCAGGTAATTTCTTCACTAAAGCTTTCTTTTTAGCCATACGAGATACACCTAAAGCCATTACAATGGTAACAGTAGCAGGTAGTCCTTCGGGAATTACTGAAATAGCAAGAGAAATAGCAATCATTAGTATGGATACAAAATCTCTTCCATATAAAATACCAATTATAAAAATAAGAACAGCTATAATAATACCAACAAGACTTAAGACTTCTCCTACTTTATTCAATTTTCTTTTAAGAGGAGTATCCAAAGAATCACTATCATCTAACATTTTGGCAATCTTACCTACTTCAGTATTATTAGCAGTTTCCGTTACAATTCCATAGGCACTACCATAAGAAATAATAGTAGAGGAAAAGACCATATTTACTCTTTCTGCTAAAGGTGTATTAATATCTAGTACTTTTTTAGCATCTTTTAAGACGGGTACACTTTCACCAGTTAAAGAAGATTCATCTACTTTTAATTCCTGTTCTTCTATTAGTCTAATATCAGCTGGAACAATATTACCATCTTCTAAGTAAACAATATCCCCAAAAACAAGTTCTTTCGCTAATATTTGTTTTTTGTTCCCATCTCTTATCACAGTAGCAAGTGGAGCATTCATCTTCTTTAATGATTCAAGTGCATTAAGAGCCTTTTTTTCTTGAATGATACTAATCACTGCATTAATAGCAATAATAATTAAGATCACTACTCCTTCTGCTATTTCCCCTAAAACAAATGATAAAATAGCTGCCAAAAGTAAAATCAATATCATTCTATCCTTTAATTGATCAAGAATCATATTCCAAATTGTTTTTGTTTTTTTACCTTCTAATTCGTTTAAACCATATTTTTCTAATCTTTTCAATGCTTCACTAGTGGATAGTCCTTCTCTTTGTACTTCGCATTCTTTTAAAATATCTTGAATATTTTTGATATAACAATCTTTCATACAAGACACCACCTATATTGTAACAATTACTATTAGTATACCAATTCTTTATGTTTTATTTTATTTAAATGAAATAGAATCTAGTATACTTGTGCTATAACTCTTACAAACACTTAAAGAATTAGGTTCCGTTACTTCAAAGTGATACATATAAACTACTCCCTCTTTTTCAGTTAAATAATATGACAAATAATCATCTCCTGCTTTATACCATTTAATCCCGTTTTTATTAATAGTATCTATTGATTTCCTTTCATTTAATTCATAAGCTAAACTAGCTGCATTATGATAATTAGATACAGGAAGTAATGAAAAAGAACAATCAGAAAAAAGTGAATTAGGATCTGTTCCATAAGTGAATGTAATACTATTTGCCATTGTCGTGCCTTCATTCTGATCAGTTAATCCAAAAGGCATTTCAATATTAAAGATCTCATTCATGTTTACATTTGCATCAAATAAAATTATACCATCATATCCTATATCTTCATATTTGGGTGGAAGAAAATCTGAAAATAAATTTTCAAAAGTACTAGATATCCCAGTAAAAATAAGAATTAAAGCTGCAACAATTCCAATAATAAATTGCAAGATAATACCTAAAATTATAGCACCTATACTACGACCTCCTTTAGAGGAACATAGAGTAGTTAATTCCTGCATCGTTAAATTAGGATTTCTTCTTACTATCTTTCTAACTTTACGTTTTGCAAAAGAACGATAAAGCGGATTTACAACAAATGCTAAAATTAGACTAATAGCTAAATAAAGAATCCATATCATATTAATATCAATATTTGATAATATACCAAAAAGAATAGATACTAAGAAGCCATAAAAATACATTTTACGATAATATAAGTATAAGAAATTAAAGAAAAAGCCAGAAAAAGAAAAAGGTCTTTTAGAAATTTTATTGTAATTTACTCCAACATAACTAACAAGTAAAGCATCATAATCAATATTTTGTTTAGGTTGATAACTTGGCATTGGAACATTATGAGATGATGGATTATTAAAATTTACACCAATCATTTTATCCACTTCTTGTTGATTATTACTATTAGTATTACCAACCTGGTTAGACTCATTACTATTTGTAGAAGATACAGTATCAGAGTTTGACTGATTAATAGATGAGCCTATTTCTTGCCTATTTTCAATAGGTTGTTGTAAATTTGTTGGATTTGCACTATTAATATTGGGTGTTGGTATTACATTATGGGAATTATTATTCATATTAGCCAAATTAATATTTGTATTACTATTTTCAGGATTATTAGTAGTATTTACAGAACTACCCCCATATAAGGAAAACAAATCATTATTACTTGTTTGATTATTATTATTATTTTGATTATTCATATCCTCTCACCTTTCTCCTATAAATTTTAAAATTTTGGACTAAGTGTTAATGTTATTTCTAGATTATCTGTAATTGGGGTGTTGGGTGCTACACTTTGCGATGTCACATATCCTGTTCCATTTAATGTTACTGTAATATTAAGTAATCTTAACAAAGCTTCTGCTTGCTTACTTCCTAAGCCTGTGACATCTGGCACTGTTAAATTAGTATCATTTGTAATTAAGAATACAGTATTAGAAGAAGTAACTGTAGAAGCAGCACTAGGATACTGATTGATAATAGTATCTCCAGACCCAATTACCCGCACATTCATACCTTCATTTTCTAGGGTCGTTTTAACATCTGCTGTTGCTTTATTCTGATAGTTTGCCAAGGTATATGTTTGTAATGTAGTGGTTTCTTGTTGATCAGGTGATGTACCATAATATTTACTAATATTTACAACAATTTCTTTAATAGCTTTCCAAATAACTGCCTGATTACCGCCAGAAGGACGCTTAACAGATGCATAAATGATTACTTTCGAATCTTCTTTTGGATAAACACCTGCAAATGATGAAATAATATCACTACTTCCTGTTAAATAACCGCCACCAGTTTCATCTGCTATTTGAGCAGTACCTGTCTTACCAATTAAATCGTAACCTTCTAATCGATAACCAGTACCGGTATTGCCTGTACCGTTTACTGTTTCCCACATTAAATCTTTCATCTTATTAACCGTTGTTTCACTAGCTACGGTATCAATCTCTTTTCTTCCTCCCTCATAAATTACTTCTCCTGTATCAGGATCTACAATCTTAGAAACAAGATAAGGTTTTAACATTACACCATTGTTAGTTAAAGCAGTTAAGGCTTGAATATTTTGAATAGGAGTAGTCGTAATACCTTGACCAAATCCAGCATTAAATATTTCTGTTTCATATTTAAAGTCTAAATCACCTGTTGCTTCATTAGGCAATTCAATTCCTGTTTTCTTACCAAAGCCTAATTTCTTAAAATAACTTCTTAACATTCCAGCATTCATATGGCGATCGATCAAATTAATAACCCCAACATTAGAAGATAAAGCAAAACCACGATCAAAGGAAATGTCCCCCCAACCAGCACGATTCCAGTCACCTATTACGGTACCATCAGTAGTTGTATAAGTTCCTGAATGATATAGTTCATTTCCATCATATACACCATTTTCCATAGCAGCCATATAAGTAAAGATTTTCATAGTAGAACCAGGTTCATAAGGACTAGCAACGTTGATATCCAAATAATTTGTAATATTTCTAAAATTAGGATCAAAAGATGGTGAAGTACTGGAAGCTAAAATAGCTCCTGTATTAGCATCTGCAATTAAAATTGTAAACCACTCATAATCATAATTTGCTTCAGCTTCATCCAAGGCTTGTTCTACAAAAAACTGAATATTATTATTAATCGTTAAATAAATATCTTTACCATCTTCAGCATCTTTTCTATCCTCAGGTGTACCAGCTATTTGATATCCTTGTAAATCTTTTTGATAAGTAACATAGCCATCTTCTCCCCTTAAAATATCATCATATTCTTTTTCAATTCCCATTTCTCCACTGATATTAACAGTATCATCATCTTCCGTCTGTTCTTTAGCATATCCAATGGTATAAGATAAAAAATCTCCTTTAGGATAATAGCGTTTAAAGCTTTCTTCAAAATCAATTCCTGGTAAATTTAAAGCTTCTATTTTTTCTTTTGTTAACTCTGTTAATCCTTTACCAGCATTTCCAAATTCAACTTGATATGCCCCTTCTCTATTTAAATAACGTAATATCTCTTCTTTACTAATTCCTAAAATAGGAGCAAGTGCTTCTGCTGTATAATCTTTATCTACTACATGTTGTGGATTATCAGGATCAGTAGTTCTACTTTCTGAAAGATAAGCAATTAATTTATAAGAAGAAACATTCTGTGCTAAAACTTCTCCTTCGGCAGTATAAATAGTACCACGGTTAGCCTTAATAACTTCAGTCTTAGTTGTTCTACGACTAGCTAAAGCTTGTAGATCTGTTCCATCTACTTCTTTGCTAAGTGCTATTTGAAGAGTTCTTACTATCATAATGGCAAACAAAAAAAGAGCAATCAAAATGACAAACTTATTGATTTTAATATCATTTCTTTTACTCTTCTTTTTTTTCACTTGTGCCTCACATCCTACTATTCTACTGTTTTAATATTATCATTATTATAACTCAATCCTTGATCTTTGGCAACTTCTTGTATTTTATCAAGTGAAGCTAATTCATTAATTTTCATAGATAAACTCTGATTGGTTTTAGTTTGTTCTGAAATTTCTTTTTTTTGTTTTTCAACTTGAAAATTTATTTGCGAAAGGGTGGCTTTAGAAAAAACAATCGTAATTGGTGCACTGATCGCTAATACAATGGCAAAAGTATAAATTAAACGTTCAAATTTTCCTAATTTTACTCTCTTTTTTCCTTTTCTCATTTTAAACCATATCCCTTCTATCTTATTCTTTCGATTACTCTAAGTTTAGCACTATGTGCCCTATTATTATTTTTTAATTCTTCTTCACTTGGAAGAATGGCTTTTTTCGTTACTAAAGCAAACCTTGGTAATTTTTCAACTGGTACATTAGGCATTCCTTTTGATAAAGGATCTATTTCCGTTAATTTACGAAAATATTGTTTTACAATTCTATCTTCTAAAGAATGAAACGTAATAACAGCTATTCTACCACCTACATCCAGTAATTCTTGAGAATCAGCTAATGACTTTTTCAATACTTCTAATTCATCATTAACTTCTATTCTCAAAGCCTGAAAAATTTGTTTTGCTGGGTGCTTTTTTAATCGTTCTTTCATTGGTACTGCTTCTTTAATAATTTCTACTAATTCTAGCGTAGTCTCTATTTCTTTTTCTTTGCGATGTTTTACAATATTTTTTGCTATACTAGATGAAAATTTACTTTCACCGTATTCTTTAAAAATGCGTTTCAAGTCTTCTTCTTGATAAGTATTGACAATCATCTTAGCAGTTACCTCATTATCATGATCCATTCTCATATCAAGGGGAGCATCATTATGATAGCTAAAGCCCCGATAATCGCGATCAAGCTGTGGACTTGATACTCCTAAATCGTATAAAATAGCATTCACTTTAGTAATTCCTAATTCTTCTAATTTTTTCTTAGCTTCAACAAAGTTGGAATCAATTACGCGGAAGTTATTCCCTATTGTAGCTAACTTTTTAGTACTATAGAGAATAGCTTCCTCGTCTTGATCAAAGGCGAATAGATAACCCTTTTTTATCTTTTTTAAAATTTGACTACTATGTCCTGCAAAGCCAAGTGTCATATCAACAACACGAGAATCTTCTTTTAAATTTAAATTTTCAATTGCTTCCTTTAGTAAAACACTCTCATGCATCATTAAATCCCCTCATTAAACAAACCATCAGCTATTAGAGACATTTCATCATTCGCAGAGTTCATAAATTCAGTCCAGGCATTCAAATCCCAAATTTCAAATCGTTCCCCCACTCCTACAATTACACAATCTTTTTCTAAAGAAGCATAGTTACTAAGTGGTGAAGGAAGTAAGATACGGCCTTGTTTATCAAGCTCTGTGGCAGTAGCTCCTGACATAAAAAATCTAGTGAATCGTCTTGCATCTTTTTTGGTGAATGGTAGGCTTTCTAGTTTTGCAACAATTTTTTCAAATGTTTCTTTAGGATAAGCATAAATACATGGCTCTATACCACGAGTAATAATAAATTCATTTCCTAATAGCTCACGGTATTTAGCCGGTATAATAATTCTACCCTTATTATCAAGAGTATGATGATACTCACCCATGAACATAAAAATCCCCCACTTTTCACCACAATCTTCCACTGCTTGATTATATTTTACACATTTATTGGTATTTTGTAAACTTATTAGACCATATTTCAAAAGACATTTTTTGCACTTTACATATAATGTGTAAAACAAAAAAAGAATATCAAATACTCTTGACATCCTCTCATCTTTTTATTATTATGCTATTTTTTTCTTATTAATTTTCTTACAGCAAGATAACTGTACCCAGCTAATCCAATTAAAATTAGATTTAAAAGCAAAACTAAATATGCAATCACTTGTCCACTACTAAGACCATTTATTAATAATTCTAATTCTGTTTCTAACTTTGGTCCTCGAGTAAAAAAATAAATAATAGTAATCACAAAAGCCGTTAGTGAATAAATAAGTAAAAATATAGCAGGCTTTGTTTTCTTTCTACGAAATAACTGATATACACTAACAAAAGCAATCGCATAAAACAAAAATATAACTACTAAAAATATAAAATTTCCTATATTCATAATATCCCTACCTCTTAATATAATTCATCAGGCAATACTTTTTCAATTGCCTCTTTAATAATTGCTGCTGAGTGATGTAGTTTTTTTTCTTCTTCACTCGTTAATTTAATATGAATCTTTTTTTCTATTCCATTCTTTCCTATTACTACTGGTGTAGAAAGATAAACATCATAATCTTCTTGATAATTAGAAACTGGAAAAATACATTTTTCGTCATAAAGAATGGCTTTTGTTAATTTAACTAAACAACTGGCAACTCCATGGCTTGTAAATCCTTTACTAGAAACGATTTCGTTTCCCATTTCTCTTACTCTATTTTCTATTTTTTCTTTTTCTTCTTGACCAATAAAACTATTGATGTTCTGTAAGCCAATATTCGCATTATTCCATACGACAAATTGACTAGATCCATGTTCCCCTAATACATAAACTGATATGTCTTGACTGTTTATAGATAGTTTTTTAGAT
Organism: uncultured Bacilli bacterium; assembly: GCA_904420615.1. Taxonomy (GTDB): domain Bacteria; phylum Bacillota_I; class Bacilli_A; order RF39; family UBA660; genus Onthousia. Next base: position 9,061 of record CAJFVY010000038.1, read on the forward strand.
AATAATGTTTTTAAACGATAAGTATCAAGCATGGTACCAGTACCAATTACTCTATCAAATGGTAAATCACTATAGGTTGCTACTAATTGAGTTGCGACATCTAAGGGATTAGAGGCTACTAAAAAAATACCTTTAAACTGATACTCCATTACTTTTGTGATAATAGGATAAATCATATCATTTATAGGCAATGTATCTAAAAGTCGATCTTTCAATTCTTGTTTTACCCCTGCTGTAAGACAAATAATATCAGCATCTCTACAATCTTCATAGCTACCTATCTTGAAGGAAATATAGCTATTTTTATTACATAAACTTTGTTCAAGATCTAATACTTCCCCATATAATTTATCATTTTTCTCATCAATTAAAACGATTGTTGCCTTTAGGTTTGGTTCTAATGATAATTTTTCAATATATTCACATCCGACATTTCCACAGCCAATTACTACAATCTTATATGACATCTTTCTTTCCTCCTAGAAAAAAGGAAAAATTGCTTTTCCTTTTATAAGTGTAATTCTGTATTTCGTGGCATCATTTTATCTTGAAACTTTTTAGCAAAAACAAAGGAAGCAGAAACTTGTTTATCTGGTATTTTATCAATTCCTTTTGTTAGCCAAAAAACAGATTCATAGCTATTTTTCAATGCAGCGAATAATAGATTAAAGTTTCCATTACATTTTTGAATTAGTTCATGATATGCATTCTCACTAAGCATATTTTCTGGCAATAAAAGACGTGGATATTTTTCTTGTTGCCAGTAACGAAAATCTCGATCTACTATTTCTTTTGCAACTTGTTCATCTTGACCATAATTAACAACTACAGCTGAAACATTATTTTGTTCTAACATATCTTTTTTATCGTTAAGTAGATTATTATCATCACTAGTAATAATAAAGCGATCTGCTTTTTCTAGTTGTTCATGCATCAATTTTTGAGCACGATAACTAGAGTCACCTAACCAATCAAAACGATCTACAAATAATGTTACTCTTTTAACATTTAAATGTTCTTTAATAGCATCTATATAAGATGTTAAAAAATCATTGACAAGAATATTATTAGTAGCATCTAATCTTATATACTTACAGTGCATAGCCATTACTAATTGTTCTTTTGCTTCTTCTAAGGCTTGATTTAATCTTTTAAACTTAATCTGTTGATTCCAGCCATAATTAGCACTCACATAACTACGTAATGCCTCAGTTAGTAATAATTCATAATGTTTTGATAACTTATCATCACTAAGATTTTCATGTGTTGATAAGTCAGCTCTTACACCAACTGCAATCTCATCTTCTCCTTTTTGTTGTTTTTCATAAGAATGCAAGACTACACTCTTACCTCCTCCTCTTGGTCCAGTAAGAACAATGTTATGATCTTGAGCTAAAGATAGTAGCACTTTCTCTACTGGAGCTGGATAAAATGTCATATTTCGAATGACTTCATTCGATCTCATTGAATCAAAACTCATTATAACCCTCCTAATAGTTTGTAAGATAACTATAACATAATTATAAGAATTATGGAACACATAAACAAAATTTCTTTTTTTCTTTAAATAAAAAAATATTACTCTAAGAAAATCTTTCGAGTAATAAAATTAAATACCATTACTATCACAGTCGCAATAATCTTCATCAACATAGCATTAATATGGAATATATCAACGCCAATACTCATAATTATCAGAGTTAAAATAAGACCTATAATACTAAAAACAATAAATAATATAAAATTACGTTTAGGATCTTTCTTTTTATTAACATCAAATACCCAACGAACACTTGCTATATAATTATAAATGACAGAAATAGTAAAGGATAAAATAGCACTGATGGCATAATGAATATGTAAAATGTCATTAGCTAAATAAAAGACAGCCCAATCAATGATAGTAGCAATTACCCCTACTATACCAAATTTAAAAATCTGAACAAATAATTTTTCAGTTTTAGGCTTTACTTTAATATGAAAAATAGCTAATACTTTTTTTACAAACTTTGTAGTTTTATCTTCTTTATTCATCTTTACCTCGTTTTGTATTAATTAATACAAGTTCAAATAATTGACGATGTTTTTTTACTACAACTTCTAATATTAAGCCACAAACAAACATCAATATTGCAATCATCAACATAAATCCAGAAAAGATTAACGTTGGATATCTTGGAACAAGACCTGTTCTAAAGTATTCTACAAATACTGGTACTCCAAATATTAGAGCAATGATTAAAAATATTAAACTAACAAAGCTAAAGAAAAGAGTTGGTTTATATTCTTTAAATAGACGAGCAATTGTCTTTAAAACCCTAAGCCCATCACTATAAGTATTTAACTTAGAAACACTACCAGCTGGACGATCACGGTATCCTACTGCAACTTCTTTTAATAAGAAATTCTTATCAAGAGCATGAATTGTCATTTCTGTTTCAATTTCAAATCCCTTAGATAGTACTGGAAAAGTTTTAACGAAATCATAACTAAATGCCCGATATCCCGTCATAATATCTCTCACATTACTCTTAAATAATTTGTTAATTAAGCCCCTTACTAATTTATTACCAAAATTATGAAATGGTCTTTTATTTTCTGTAAAATAGGTAGAAGATAAACGATCTCCTATCACCATATCTGCTTTACCTTCAAGAATAAGATTGCACATTTCTCTTGCATTTTCAGCAGGATAAGTATCATCGCCATCAATCATTAAATAGCAATCAGCATCAATCTCTTTAAACATACTACGAATAACATTCCCTTTACCCTGCTTATATTCATATTTTACAATAGCCCCTGCTTTTCTTGCAATCTCATCTGTACCATCAGTTGAGTTATTATCATATACATAAATATCAGCTTCTGGTAACACTTTCTTATAATCTTTTACAACCTTTTCTACTGTTTTACTCTCATTATAACATGGAATTAATACAACTATTTTTTTGTCTTTAAATAAATCATTTTTGTTTTTTTTCATTTTACTTTACCTCTTCATGATATATATTTCTCTTTCTTTCATAATAACATAACCAAAACTAACCTGCAATATTAAATTGCAAAACAAACAATCATTTGTAATAGTACAAAAATATGAAGTAAAAGACTACCTTCTAGTAAATAATTATTATCTTGTAACTTCAATTTTAATTTTGACTTATTACCTATTAGAATCACACATAATACAAAAGCTAAATAATACCGTCCTTGTAAACCAACGATTTGTGGATTATCAACCGCAATAAAATTACTAGTGCATTGAATATAAATAGCAGTAGACAGTAATGCTAATACTCCTAATAATAATATACCAGTGAATACTTGATTTTTAACAGATAATTGTGTATTTTCGTACTTCTTATCTTTTTCTTTAATAAAGAACGAAATAATAACAATAATGATATAAGCAATAGAAATAAAACTATATACTGGCAATTGAGAATGATACATATTAGTTCCAGCAAAAACATTTAATAATAAATTATTAAATTGTGACATATAAGTTCTAAATACAACTACAAAATAATCTAATATGTTACCTAAAATATGTTCCTTTTGAACCGCTGTATTAACATAATAAGCATCAAAATATCTATTAGTAACTTGCATCCATAATAATCCAATAACACAACTAATAACTATACAAGATAGTGTAAAAATTAATTTTTCCTTTTTAGATTTAAAATTATTAGATGATAGTAAAAATAATAAAAAGACAAATGGCAAATAAACAATTTTACAAGCTGCTAAGAGAATACTTAAAACAAAATAAATAATTTTTTCATGAGTCTTTAAAGGAGTATTTTTATAACGATTATAAACGATCATCGTCAAGAATCCAAAAACAATCGCATTTAGAAAAGCATCAGCAGATAAAGTCGTAGCATTGGATAAAAGAACTGGTGATAGCAAAACCAACATTGCAAAAGTCTTTAACCGAGGTAATTTTTTTAAGAAAAATGTACAAATAGCTACATATGAAATTAAATTAAATAATCTTCCAAATTCTCCCATCCAAAATGGACCTAAGTTTAATATTTTAGCAATCATAAAACCAATCACTTGAGGCAAATACTGAATAGGACAATATAGTGCTGTATTTGAATACTCGGTTGCATATTCTGTACCATATTGCATTACATTTTCTTCTTCTAAATCAACCTTCATCATATCTATTTCATCACTATACTTAATCATCGTATTGCGATTCACAGTTTCTTGTTCATTATTGGTAAAAGTGGTAACTAATGATTCTGGCAATTGATCTCCTACTATATCATTTTCTTGAACTGGTGTAATAAAATTACCCGTAGTTATTTCATAAATTCTATAATAATGATTATGTTCATCACTACCTGTAAAAAGAGGAGATCCGACTAAATACATACTACCAAAGGTAAGAGCAATAATTGCAAAAACTATATGATGAGATAACTTTTTATGTTTTATAAACTTAATAATTATTAAGAAAATAATAAAAATGACAATCCCAATAATAGCAATTCCTATTAAATATTTATTAGATGTAATACCTTGATCATTCAATTTTTCTTTCAAATCAAATATTGATAATAATAACATCAATAAAAAAGCAATGATATAATAGAAATATCTATTCTTAAATATATTAGTCAATTTTTTTAACTTTTCTTTCATTTTTATCCTCCATCTTTTTCCAAATTACTACCAGTAAAAAATAAAAAATTAAAATATTAGCATATAAATAACGCACATCATGAATAGGATTAGAAACTGCAACTATTAAAATATTTAATAAATTAGGTAAAACGATAAGTAAAGTTCTATAACAGAATTTATTAAATAAGAGCAACATTATTATAATACTTAAATAAAAGTAAAAGGCAGGACTATAAAGAACCGTTTTCATAAATGAGTTATTTAATGTCTTATTTATTTGTGAATTAATTGTTTGATATAAATTACTATTAAGATGATATGGTTTTAAATTATCATAGTTATTAGTACTACTAATATCAGTACTAAAAATCAATCCATAACCATCATCAGGAAATATTGGATTCCAAATAAATGCTGTAGATGCTCCTGCAAATCTTATAAACATATCAGGATATTTAAGACTATATTTAAAGCATAATTTAATCATTTCCCATTCATTTTCTTGATATTTCTCATGATCAATTGTACGATATGTATTATCAGAGAAAGTTGCATTATATTCTTGCTTTAATTCATCTATATCTGCTATTTCAGAAATACTTTTCATATCCTCGGAAGTAATTTTATCTTTTGTTAAAAAATAAGATAAATATTGCATCACTTTAGGCTCTATTGCGTCTTTTTCATTATCTTCAACATGATAAATTACATCTAAAGAAGAAATCAATAAAATAGCACCTATGGTTATGAATGGAACTTTAATAAACATATAACTAGTTTTATTTTTTTTATAAAAATATACAATTAAAACAACTAATAAAATCATTACTACAAAAATACCATTAGATCTAATTTTAGCTAAAAAAGCTAAAGATAATCCTATAATAAATGCAAAAGAAGTAGTCCATTTAATTTTATTTTCTAAAATAAGTTGTATTAAAAAACATACTAATAATAAACTATAACTAAATAAAATATCCTTCCAAAGTGTTATAGAATATAAGAAATTAATAGGATTTACACAAATTATTACTGTTAATATAATTTGAAATATAAAATTTCTAGTACTTTGTTTCCCTCTATTATATTTACATATCACGGTCCATAAAAAAGAAAAAAATAGTATTTGAAAAATGCCAATTATCATTGGATTATTCCATATTTTCAATAACAGCATCTCAATAAAGGTATGAAAAAAAGGATGCCAGTTGGTAAACTGTAACGACGATATTTGGTGTAATTGGTTATATGAATCATATGTTAATATCCCGGGTGCAAAAATATAAAGAAAAAATAGTAATATTCCGCAACTAATAAGAAAAATAATTATGTCTTCTTTTTTGATACTCTTAATTTTCATATGGATAAGGGCCTTTCTTTCCTTTTTTAAAATCTCGATATCCACGATACATATTTCTTACTTTGCGATATTTATCTTTTTCGAATAATATAATATTCATAAGTTGACCACGTAATCCTCTTTTTAAGAAAGAACAGTAGTCTGGAAAATATTCTTTATATAAACTACAAACATAAAATGTATTTCTAACCATATAATATCTTCTAATATAATTATGATTGCTACAAACAAAATCTCTATGAAAATGATGTTTAACACATATATCTCCTAAATGATGTAATAATTCTATTTCGTTTAAGCGAGCTATATCGTAGTTATGAACATGAAGATTCATACAATATTCTATATCAATACAATCAATAAATAACCACTCTTTAAAGCCACCTACTACTTTAAAAGCAGAAAGATTAATAATATTACCAGAAGTCATAACTTCTAACGGATGATCAATCTTTTCTTTTGGCTTTTTTACACCTGTATTTATAATATGCCAAGGACAAATTAATCCTAATTTGTCAGTGTTGTTTTTTTCTAGATACTCTAGCATCTTTTTAATCTTAGTATTTACAAATTTGCTATCCTGGTCCATAGTAAGTAACCACTCAAAATCATCAGCTATAGCTCTTTTAGCTGCATCATTTAATGCATAAGCTACTCCTTTATTTTCACCATATGATATGTATACTAATTTCTTACTGTTGGGTAATTTTTTTTTATTATCACTATGAGGAGAATTATCAATAACGTATAGTTTTTTCAAACTCGATAAATATGACTCAATATTTTCTTTTATACCATCATCTGGTTGATATAAAACAACAACACCAGCCAGCTTAATCATTTTTACCCCTCCTAAATATTTTTTTAATTCGTGTTGGTATTTTTATTTTAGAAATCAATCTCCATTTTAAAGTATCAAACACCCAAGAATAATCAGCGTAAGAAACATAACTAACATAGGAGTCGTTCTTTCTAATCGCTTTACTAATCCAATCCCCATTTATTACTCTTTTAGATTTTTCTATCTCATTATAAAGTTTATCATAATCTTTACACATTTCTGATACAGTACGAATCTTATATTTAGCAATACTTTCTATTTTTTCTTCATAATCTTTAGGATTACTTAGTATTTCATTGATCTTATCTAACACCGCCTGTGCTCTATCTGTTTGATTTAAATCAACAACCCATCCCAAGTTATCTTTTTCAACTCTTTCTTTTAGAGCACCACCTACATTACTGACTAAAACAGGAATGCCACAAGCAATAGCCTCTGTTAAAGTATAAGAGTATGTCTCAGGACAAATAGATAATAAACAAATTAATTTAATATTATTTTCTCGCAATAAAGAAGGCAGTTCTTCTCTTTTATATTGACCATGATCCGTAATTTTTTTTAACATTTTTTTAGTAAAAATACGATCAAATTTACCAAATAAATGCAATTTAAAATTAGTTACTCTTTTTTCAGTTAAAATATCATATAAAATATCACTACCTTTTATAACTCCTATTGCACCTAGAAAAGCAACTTGAAACTGTTCATTTTGATCATTAATATTTAATTTTCCGTTTACTTTTTTTATATCTATCCCATGCTCGATAATTTGTATTTTTAAATCTTTAAACGTCTTCTTTATTTCTTCTTTACAACTTTCTGTAGGAGCTATAATATGATTGCTTACATTGAATAAATCTTGCCACATACCACGCCAATCTTGTATCATATTTTGTTTGAAATTCAAGGTACGAGCTAAGCATTCTCGACATTGTTCGATCGTTCCTTCCCCGCAATAAGACTTATGACAATACATTTTATTTGTTAATGGACAAACACTATAAAAATCATGTAATGAAACAGTCGTCCATAAATGATACTTTTTTATTATCTCTACCAAATCAAAATAGTGATACATCATATGATGAACATGAATTCCATCAATAGCAAAATTCTTAACAATTTCTTCTACTATATTATAATAGTCATTATTGTATGACTGATAACTTCTACTATCATAAAAATGAGGAAAAGTTAAATGACTTACCGAATTAGTCCAATAAGAAGTCAAATGATATGTATTATCAACAGGAGCTAATACATGAAAGTTATATTTATGACGTAATTTTTTTATAATATCATAAACATGCAATGTCGTACCACCTAAATGATTTTCAACATCATGAAAATCATGAATGATAATTAAAATATTTCGCTTTAGATTTTTTTTGTCCCTCATCGCAAAGGCTATATTATCACCTATATACTTTAATGGAAAAGCTCTACACCAAGCATTTAATCTTTCAGTATAAACAGGATATCTTTTTTTTAAAGCTTCTTCACCTGAGTGCATTAATGCTATTTTACTATCCGAAAAAGACTGTGATTCTTTATGAAAAACATAAGCATTATCACATAAAAGATGGCGATAACCACAATCAAGGCATCTAAAACAAAAATCATTTTCTTCACCATAACCTTTGCCAAAGGTTACTTCATCAAAATATCCTAATTTATTTAAAACGTCTCTTTTTATATATAGACAGAATCCATGACCAGTTGGTAAATCAGGATAAGAAAAATAGGAACATTCATCTACAATTTTGGCCATATCGTTAATAGTTAGACTATTTGGTAACTCATTTTTTTTAAAAGGAACAGGAACACTAGCCATAGTAGCATTATTAGATAATGGAGTTACTGTAGCAATTTTAGGGCCACTATAAGCACACTTTTTTATATAATCTAACCAATTAGGGGTAACAACTGTATCAGAATTCAATAATAATACATCATTCTTATCCGATAATTGCATCCCAACATTCACAGTACCTACAAAACCCTTATTTTCAGTATTTTCAAGCACAATTAAATCTTTATATTTTTTCTTATATTTATTTAATAATGGCATAATTCTATCATCAGTGCTTTTATCATTAATTAAAATCAGCCTATTTTCTTTTAAATCAGTATATTTCAATACAGATTCAACACATTCAATTACACATTCATATGCATTATAAATGGGAACGATTACATCACATTTTGTCATTTTACACCTCTTCTGCAAATCCTTTTTCTAATTTCTTAAATATTTTAATTCCTATAAATAATAAAATAATACTAAAAGCTAAGACACCAAATAATTGAACAAAATTTGGTAATTGGTGATAATATAGAATATCCCTATAACTGTTAATAATAACAGCTAATGGATTTAGGTTTAGTACCCAAGCAATACTCCGCGGGAATAAGTCTGCTGAATATATAATAGGTGTTGCATAAAAAAGCATATTTACAATAAAGTTAATAATATATTCTGCATCACGTACATAGACATTAATAGCACTAGTAATAAATACTAACCCCAAAGTAAATATATACTGAGCCAAAATAACTAGAGGAAAAACAATTAATGTTAAGCTAAATCCAATTCCTGAAAAAATCAAAAATATAGCAATAATTAAACAACCAATTACAAAATTAACTAATGCACTAGTTACCACAGAAATTGGTAAAATCTCACGTGGAAAATAAACTTTTTTAATAATACCTCCATTAGCAATAACGGTAGTCGTACCTTGAGATATTGCAGTCGTAAAAAAAGTCCACGGTATGATACCAATAATCAAAAATGTTACATAATGTGGTTGTGTACTCTTTAAAATAAGTGGAAAAACAATCGCATATACTAAAACACTTAATAACGGATTCACAAAAGACCATAATATTCCAAGAAAAGAACCTTTATATTTTCCTCTTATTTCTTTTCTTATATTACTTTTTAATAATTCACGATAATGATATAATTCTTTAATCATAATACACCTCTACCCACATACTTTTAAGTATTCATCAACTACTTTGTTTGCTTCATCATCCATTCTGATTTTGCCATCATAAAGCCAAACAGCACGATCGCATAAATTTCTAACGGAGTTTAAATTATGCGTAACAATAACAATAGTTCGATCACTTTTCTTTAATTGTTCTAATTTTTTAAAACATTTATCTTGAAAGTGTTGATCACCAACAGCCAAAATTTCGTCAATCAATAAGATTTCTGCATCTACATTGATAGCTATAGAAAAAGCAAGTCTCATATATTGCCCAGAAGAATAAGTTCTAACAGGATTATCAATAAACTCTTCTAATTCAGAAAAACTTAATATTTCATTGAATCTAGCATCTATTTCTCTAGCAGAAAGGCCAAAAATGGCAGCATTGAAATATATATTCTCTCTACCAGTAAAATCAGGATGAAATCCAGCTCCTAATTCCAAAAGGGAAGTTAACTTACCATGAGTTTTAATACTCCCTTCCGTTGGATAAATAATCTTAGTCATTAATTTTAATAAAGTTGACTTACCACTACCATTAGTACCAATTAAAGCTACAGTTTCCCCTTTTTTTATTTTCAAGTTAATATCATTTAATACAACTCTTTCTTCAGTTTTAGTTTTATTCCAAAATACTAATCTTTCTTTTAAAGTAGCAGCCTTATCATAATATATCTTAAACTTTTTTACTACATGCTCTACTTCGATTGCATAATCTGTTTTTTTGACCATGTTAACACCTCGTTCTTTCTGTATAAATTTAAATATTGTTCAAAATTAATACTTTTTGTATGATATATCTAGATCTACTGTTCCATTAATCCCAGATACAGTACCACTAGATGTATATTGCCACATATGATAAGCACCAGTATAATCTGTTCCATTATTAACAGGATCAGTAGTATTATTATAATGAGCTACCCAAACATCATATTCTGAAAGTACATTCATATCTAAATTATCATATAAAAATGACTTACTGGCATAGATCATAGGAGTATAGCCGGCATTCTTAATAGTATCTAAAAATGCTTTTGCTACTTTAGTACGCTCCTCCTTAGTTAAGTTATCAGCCCTACCATTTGGTCTTGCTTCTGTAAATTCTGTATCAAAAACAATTGGATATGTTATTTGATCTCCTATCATTGATAAACTGATATTAGAAAGCACATAATTTGCTTCTTCAATCGCTTCTTGTTCTGTAATAGCTTGGCTATAAAAATATAGCCCTAAATCAATATCATTTTGTATAACTCCCCTGATATTATTCTGATACTGCAAATCTAAATTCAGACTGCCAGTACCATAACCTCTAAAACCTAATCTAACCACGGCAAAATCAATGCCTTCTTTTTTTACAGTAGACCAATTAATATTACCTTGATAATATGAGACATCTACACCAAAATATACATTATTATATACCACAATCTTTTTAGTTATTTCTGTTATCTGTTCATTTAATTTAGAATATAGCCTAACAGTAAGTATATGGTCTCCGGTACTAATATTAGATAAATCTAAATACGTACTAAATCCAGGAGTCGCATTTACAGTTTCATCACCATAACCTGTAACACTTGATATTACATCTCCCCTAGGACTTCTTTCAACTGTTAAATTCATGTCCTTACCATCAAGATAAACTTTAATATAAGAATTATCTAATTCTGACATTTCCCATCCAGATATAGTAAAGCCAGTATTAAATAGACTTCGTGTTGGTGTTTCTAAATGAATAATTCCATCATATTTTTTCAAAGTTATATTTTTCTTTGCAGTGGTAATAATATCATTTGTCTTATTATCTACTACTCGTAATTCTAACGTATGTATTCCATCAGCATAACCACTCATATCACAAGATATAGAATATCCAGGAGTTGGATTAGTGTTTTTCCCACCATAGCCACTAATAGCATTCAAAACATCATTTCTGTTTGTTCTTTTAACTTGATAATCACTGACTTCTCCATTATCTATATATATTTTTAAACTATAATCCGTCCCGCTTGTCATCAACCAACCTGTCATGGATAAAGTAGTATCTACGGTACTAACAGAGTCTGGACTTTCTATTACTCCAATACCCTCATATTTTTTTACTGTAATTGTTTTTCTTGACTCAGCCAATATTTCACCTGTTAAATCATCAACTACTCTAACAGTGACTGTATGGGTTCCATCTTTTATTACTGTTGTATCTATAGTAGTTTCAAATCCAGGAGTTGGATTAATATCTTTTCCACCATAACCACTAATAGCATTCAAAACATCATTTCGATTGGTTCTTTTTATATTTTCATACTCTGCATCATCAAGCAATACTTTTACGCTTGCATTAGCATCTGTGGTCATTACCCAACCAGTAACCTTTAAACTAGTAGTAATATTGCTTGTAGATGGCTCTTCAACAGTAAGTCTAGATCTATACTTATCTAAATGAATAGTTTTACTTGTTTCAATCATTACTGAATTAGTATTAGCATCAATCACTCTTACTTTTATCGTATGTGTACCATCCTTAATAGCACTTAAATCAATTGTTGCCTTAAAACCAGGTGTTGGATTAACAGTAGCATCACCATAATCACTAATAGCACTCAAAACATCATTTCGTCTTGATCTAGTTACATCTACAATCTCATCATTATCTAAAAAAACTTGAATCTGAGCATCCTCATTAACACTCATCAACCAACCACCAACCACTAAACTATTTCCAGTAACATTAGCAATCGATGGCTCCTCTACATTCAAAAGGGAGCGATATTTTTCTAACACTATATTCCGATTAATTTCTTCTAATACTTCATTAGTAGAATTATTTATCACTTCAATTTTCAAATGATGAATCCCATCATCAAAACTACTTAAATCTACTATTTGTTCAAAACCAGGTGTCGGGTTAACAGTTGCATCGCCATAACCTGTAACAGCTTTTAAAACATCTGCTCTTTTTATTCTTGAAAATTCTTCTAACGCTATATCATCAATAGAGGCTCTTACAGTAATAACATCACTACTAGCCATTAACCAACCGTTTACTTTTAACTCGGTTCCTCTTACCACATTACTAGAAGGACTCTCTAAATTTACTTTATATTTATATTTTTCTAAAGTGATTTGACTCGTATATTGTTCCATAATTTCATCTGTATTTACGTCATATAATTGAACTGTAATATTATGCTTGCCATCAGAATAATTTGTGGCATCTATAGTCGTTTTAAAACCAGATTGTGGGTTAACATCAAATCCTCCATAACCCTTTACAGCATTAATCACATCTTGACGATGATAACGATTGATACCTGTTATTTCTTCATTATCAATATAAACCCTTGCAGTAGCATTCGGATTAGTACTCATTACCCAACCGCCAATTGTAATATTAGTTCCCACAACAGAAAGACTAGGTTCTTCTACTGTCATAATCGATTCATATTTTTTTACTTCAATTACTTTGCTTGTTTCTTCTAAAACTTGATTGTTTTCATTTACAACCTGCACAACAAGCGTATACTTACCATCTTTATAATTTGTTAAATCTAATTCTTTCTCAAAGCCAGGTGTCGGATTAACAGTAGCATCACCATAGCCTGTGACAGCAGTTATAACATCCGCTCTACTGCTTCTTTTAATATCTGTTATCTCTTCATTGTTAAAATATATACGAACACTAGTATTCTCTTCTATGCTCATAGCCCAACCACCAATATTTAAAGAAGTATGAGCATAATTGGTATTTGGAAACTCCAAATTTAATAATGTTGTGCTAGATGCATTAACTGTGTTATAACCTACAATAATTAATATAGTTATCAAACAAAAAATAAATATACGCATTTTAACCTTCATTTTATCACCCAATCCTTTTTAATCATTATACAATTAAATTCATCATTACTCAAGTGTCAAAAAAGAATCTAGAAATTTTTAATATATCTTTTAAAGGATTCTGAAATTCTTCTTACAAAATGTAAATGAGATATAAAACTAAAAATTCTCTGTCTTAACCATTCAATTATAGCACAAGCAATAAAGATTAAAATTGCTAAAACAAATATTCTAATTGGCAATAAAGATGAGGTCATATTTTCAATTGTATCGAATCCTATAAAATGATAGAAGAAGGAATATACATGATGATTTTCATGAATTAAATAAACTCCCAATACTAAGGCACTAATACTATTAATGATTTTACTTTTAATAGTAAGTGTTCTAAAATATAAAAAATAGAAAATGCTGCTTAATATAATAAGCGGATTACTAAAAGAAGTTTGAAAAACGCTGTACATACTGGCAAGTTCTGAAGCATATAAATTTTGAACAGTATCTAAAGAACTAGTCAAATTAAACATCAAAAAATTGATAAAACCAAAGATTAAAAATAAACTTAAAAAAATAATTTGCTTTTTATTATGAGAATAATTTTTAAAATGAATATTTTCATCTATTGGATATTTACGAAGATAAGCTCCAATAATATACAACATAACAAAATTAATTAATGTAGATCCATGATTACTAACTAAAGTATTACTACTTAATAAAGCAATAATAGAAAAAAGAAAGAATAAAATTAAAATCAATTTACGGTGTTGTTTCTGATCCATATTTTTAATTAATTTATTTAAGTATGGTACTAGAAAGCATAAAATCAAATAACAATTAATAAACCAATAATCAGTACTATAAAGTGGTAATATTTCTCTTATAAAACTTATAGAATCTATTTGTGAAAGTCCAAAAATAACAAAGATAATAACTATTAACGCTTTATAAAACCATCTCATATTAAAAATAGATAATATTTTTTTAAAAGAAATAGTAGTTTTATTATATTGAAAGTATCCTGTTAAAAGGACAAATGAATTAACATGAACACTAATTAAAATATATATAAATTGTATCATTAAATTCATTATTCCTGTTGTTGACTCTCTAATTCCTGAATGAATAATAATGTGCCATATAATAATAAAAATCATAGATACAATACGCATTAACTCAAAATTAGATTGTCTTTCTTTTTTTACTGACATATGATGCTCTCCCCCTACTATATACATTAATCAATAAATTGATCTATCAACCAGTTGAATCTTTCTTCTAAATGGTCTTAAGTTAGAAAAATCTGGTACCACTAAATGTACTTTTAAAACTTTTTGTTCATAATCTTCACCATATTTATATAATAAAATACAAGCTCGATGTTGTCCATCTAAAATGATATTTTTTTCATTAATAACCAATATATATTTTTCATTATAACCATTCTTATTAATACTTCTGATTAACTCATTAAATCTTTCTTCTGTCATGCTTGGCAAGTTATGTTCTTCATGAAATTTTGTATATTTTTTATAACTTTCTTTATCTCCACACAAAAATAAATATGGTTCACATTCTTTTAATGAAATAATATTTCCATAGAAGTATTGCCTTTTTATTTCTTTTAATTTTATCTTTTCGACATGATAATCCAAAACTAACGATGGTTCTAAAGTCATCCACACAAAATCATCATTAAATATAAATCTTTTATCAGCAATTATTTTTTTAGTACTAAATTGACTTAAATACTTTTCTAATCTATACCATTTTAAATGACGATATCTATCAGCCTTTATTCCATAAAATTTATAATTTTGATTAGAAACGGAAATACAAATCAATCTTTCCATAGCATGTGCAAAAGAAAAGAAACCACGTTCTGTTTGTTCGAAATCGTTTAATGATAAATGTAATAGTTGTATATCTTTTAAAAGTGATGCTCTAAGAGCAAAACAAGATCCAGCTACAAATTTATAAGAATCGGGTATAGAATAATTTAAATGTTTTAACCTTTGTTTTACCAAAGAAACTTTATGTAATGGATCATGAATAATTAAATTATCAGCAGCTACTAATCCATAATGATTATCATTTGATAAAATATCTATCATTTTATGAACAGAAAAACTACCTAATAAGCCATTGAATAAGTTACAAAACCAATCTCTTTTACAAAATATTTGATCATAAACATAAATTTTCTTATTAGTACCTTTTGATTGTAATTTTAATACAATATCATAATCATCTAAATTAACATCTTTTAATATCTCAAAAAATGGCCCAATATCATAACCAAAATTTTCACATTCTACTAGCCTTACATCTTTTTTATATTGTTTTAGCTCTTCAAATACTAAAGAAGCATCAGAATTTTTAATATATGTTACAGTTAAATCATAATTATAGCAATCCAAATTTTTTAAATATTCTTTAATTTCTTTAAAACTATTTGTATAAAAAAGATGTAAAATAACTAAAATTTTCTTATTTTTATTTTTCTTTATATAAGAATGACAACAAAATCTAGCTAGCTTTCGTTTTAACCATCTTGTTATTTTATAAGAGTGATAAGTTCCACTATTTGTAATAATAGGAGCAATCGTTCTATTTTCATATTTTCCATGTAATTCATAATGGATTAAAGGATTCATATTTAAAGAAGCAACATCTTGATTTGCATCTAAATAAGACTTTGTATCAAATAATGGTGATGGATTATATCCTTTCTTATATCCTATCGTTAAATAATGGAAAGCAGGATCCACATCTTTATCTTTTAAATATAATTTTGTGTAATAATCTTTATCAAAATATGTTGAAAGAGAAATAATTTCAGTAAATTCCCTTTCCAATATTTTATCTTTGTTTTCTATACTAGAGCTCATTATACTTAAAACTTCATTTCTCTTCTTTTCCTGTTTTTGAATCATTAATTTTTCTTTCATATCTTTTAAATTCCTAACAAAAACTACAATATTAGGAAACTCCTCCCATAAATTTATAAGCAAACATAATACCCAATAAAATATCAAAAAACATGCCCATGATAAATATATTTTAACAAAAATTACTAGACACTTCAACATATTCACTTTAATCAAATTTAAATTAATTTTATATTTATTCTAGTTTTAAACTTTTTATTCATGCATAATATTTCTTAAATATCGATTATCATGAATCATATAAATACCAAGTGTTAGCTTAGAAATACGATTAATTAACTTCGACTTTATCTCAAATGTTTCAAATAGTAAGAAAAAGGAAATAGCTTGAATAATCACAATAGAATTATTATATAGGATACTTATATGAATAAAATTATTAGCAACTTCATTAATAATAGAATTAGCAGCTAACAAGGGATGTACTTGTTCTAAATATCAAATAATTACTAATGACGCATGTTATAAGAAGAAAAATAATATCAATCTTAATAAATTCTTAGAACGATGCCTAAATAAATAACTCTTAGAAATTGATATCTTCTTAAATAAGCTCCAATAAAATATAAAAATACAAAATTATATAAAGTATAACCAGTATTATCAAAAGCATGATTTCCAGTAAGATATCGAATAATAAAAAATAAAACAAACGATATTAACAATTCTGATACGATTTTTTCTAAAACATTAATATAGATTTATATTTAAAACAAAAAATTTTTTTAATAAATCAACTTTAGATAAGCTTATATAACCTAAAACTGTCAAAATAATTACAATTATTATTCGATAAAAATATTAGCATTAATTAAACGCAATAATTTCAATTACCTAATTTTTATTTTAATTGAAAATAACCAATAATTAAAACAAAAGAGTTCACATGCATGATTGTAATAAATTCTAATTACATAAAAATAAGAACTAATCCTTCGCTAGTACAATGTTCAATTATCTTACCATGATAGATAAAATGATAAAGTATAATCATAAACATACTAACAATTCTTAATAATTTAAAGTTTGACAGTTTTGCATCTTGCTCTTTCATTTTGTTCACCTATATATAATATATAACATAAAAAATCTTATTTTATTATAGAATAATTCAACCAAAATAAATTTTTAATTTAAAATCACAAGTCTATTTTTTGAATTTAGCTCTAATAAATCTTAATGGCTTAG
Source organism: uncultured Bacilli bacterium (assembly GCA_904420615.1). Classification (GTDB taxonomy): domain Bacteria; phylum Bacillota_I; class Bacilli_A; order RF39; family UBA660; genus Onthousia. The sequence goes on from CAJFVY010000038.1 coordinate 26,887, forward strand.
TAATTTTCCAAGAAAGGCTATTATAAATTGTTTCTATATCTACTTCTAACTGATGCATTTTTTTGTTAAGATCTAATAAGTTTGTTTCTATTTTATTTTTTTCTAAAGTAATATTATTAATAATATTAAAAAGTTCTTTCTTATTTAAATCCTTAATATCCATAGTTATAATAATATGACTACCTTTCTTAATTTTTTTATTAATAATAACTTTAGGATCATTACTATTACTAACATAGTAATTTTTATAGAATAGAAAATCTTGCCATATTAATTCCTCCGGAGTTACTCCTTTTATATTTATTACCTTAAAAGCTACTCCAAAAGCATCTGTCAAATCAAGTCTTAATTTATTTAAATTTTCTGTTATATTAAGATCTAAAATATATAAATTTTCTTTAATTAAGTATTTAAAATTATCTCGATCTTGTTCGTTAAAATCCTTACCTCTATCATAATATACTTGATACGTTTTATCAAATTTATCTTTATTATGAGGAGTATGTTCTAAATAATCATTACGCCATACATTCAAAGGTATTACTTTAACGGGTAATTTTGTTTTAGAAAGACAATACATAAAACTTAACTGATCTCTTTTACTATACTTTAAAATCATCTCAAACCATAATTTCATAGTCTTTTTAACTAAAGGATGATTATGCCTTTTAATAATTAAAGTCATTTCTAATAAACCTAAATTGTCTTTAAAATTCTCTTTTTCGTAAAACTTTAATTGTTTTTTAATTATTTCTTCTTTATCCTTTCCTTTAACTATACAAGCTTCAGCTTCTTCTTTTATCGATGATCTAACATTATGCTTACATGCTGCGAATAAATCTTTTTTTACATCAAAATATTTCTTTAAAAATTCCTTTACACTTTTTTTAAATATAATAGAAGCATCTATATAAATGCTAAGTGTATAATTTTGATCTAGATATGGATCACCAATCATTTTAAGTTTTCTAGATAAATAATGATTATCTAATTTTTTATCTTCTACATAGATAATCTTCCAAGTTTTAGAGTTAATATTTCTATTATTAGTAAAGCAAATATAATCGATTCCTTCTTCTTGTATTTTTACTTCTTTTAAATCATCATAATCACCAGTGATACAAGTATAAACACAAATTTTTTCCATATTAAATTTTTCTCCTACCAATTGAATAATAATGAATTTTAGCTTTTTCTACTTCCTTTAAATCATAACAATTTCTACCATCATAAATGTATGGTGTCTTCATAAGTGTCTTATAATTTGATATTGGATATTCTTTAATTTCCTTTGCTTCTGTCATAATGAAAACCAAATCAGCATTTATTATTGCCTCATCAATAGAAGAATAATATTCTACTCGATCTTGAAATTTATTTTTGAAATTTTCAATAGCTATAGGATCATAAACACGAACAATAGCTCCATGTTCTAATAGTAGTTCAACATTATCAATAGAAGGTGCCTCTCTTAAATCATCAGTATTTGGCTTAAAAGATAATCCTAACATGGTAACTATTTTTCCTCTTATATTTTCTTTAAAATCTGAATAAGCTTCTAAAAACAACTTAATCTTTTGATTTTTATTGACTTCAATACAAGCCTTTATAGTTTTAAGCTCACAATCAATAGATTTACTTAACCAATGAAGAGCTTTTGTATCTTTTGGAAAACAACTACCACCATAACCAATACCAGCATTTAAAAACTTAGAACCAATTCGGCTATCATAACTCATTCCTTTGGTAACTTCTGTAATATCAGCACCAATTTTCTCGCAGAAATTAGCAATCTCATTAATATAAGATATTTTTAAAGCTAAAAAATCATTGGATGCATATTTCACCATTTCAGCACTTTTACGATCCATTACTAAGTATGGTGCACAATAAGGCTCTATAGTAAGTGGATGATATAAATCAGCCATTACTTTCTTACTATAATCATCTTCTATTCCAACCACAATACGAGAAGGATATAAAGTATCATGAACTGCCGTTCCTTGTGCTAAGAATTCAGGATTAGAAGCAACATAAAAATGAATAGGACTATCTTGATTTAACCATTCTTCAATATCATCATTTGTGCCAATTGGGACCGTTGACTTAATCACTACCACTTTATCATCTTTAGATACTTCTTTGATTTGCTTACAAACAGTATAGACATAATCTAAATTAGCGGAACCATCAGATCTCTCTGGTGTCCCTACTCCTACTATTATCACATCAGCTTTAGGATATGCTTCATGGTAATCCAAAGTATAAGTAAGATGCTCTTTATTTTTATGCATTAACTCTTCTAAATCAGCTTCATAAATGGGGCTTTTCCCTTTTTTTAAACATTCAATCTTGTTCTTATCTACATCAACACAAGTTACTTGATGACCAATTTCTGCTAAACAAACAGCCGTTACTAATCCTACATAACCTGTTCCTGCAACTGCTACTTTCATATTTATCAACTCCTATTTATAGTATTCAAAATACCACTGTACAAATTTTTTCAACCCTTCGTCAAGTGAAGTCTTTGGTTTAAAGCCTGTATCTTTTATTAAATCATCAATATCAGCATAAGTTTCATACACATCACCATCTTGCATTGGTAAATATACTTTTTCTGCTTTCATCCCAATATTTTTCTCTAAAATCTGAATGAAATCCATAATTTTAACTGGATGGTTATTTCCAATATTATAAATTTTGTATAATGTACCATTATCATCTTTTTTTATAGTAAGAGGTAATATGTTAATAATTCCCATAACTATATCATCAATATAAGTAAAGTCACGATACATATCCCCATTATTAAAAACTTTAATAGGCTTTTTCTCTACAATATTTTTTGTAAAAGAATAATATGCCATATCTGGTCTACCATTTGGACCATAAACCGTAAAAAAGCGTAAACCAGTAACTGGAATATGATAAAGATGACTATAAGCATAAGCCATTAACTCATCTGATTTTTTAGTAGCAGCATATAAGCTTACTGGATGATCAACTGGATCTGTTGTAGAAAAAGGAACTTTTTTATTCGCACCATAAACAGAAGATGAAGAGGCAAAAAGAAGTTTTTTAGGAGGATAATAACGACAAGCTTCCAGGATATTATAAAAACCAACTAAGTTAGATGATATATAACTATCCGGATGATCAATACTATAACGTACGCCTGCTTGGGCTGCTAAGTTGATAACATAATCAGGCTTTTCTCCTTTAAAAATATCCATAATTTTTTGTTTATTAGCAATATCTTCTTTATAAAATTTATAATTAGAAAAAGATTCTAACTCTTTTTTCCTATGTTCCTTTAATTTAACATCATAATAATCATTCATATTATCAATGCCTACTACTAAGTTATTTTTGTTTTCTAATAACTTCTTAGCTAAATGAAAGCCAATAAACCCACTAGAACCTGTTATTAAATATTTCATTTTTTAATCCTCCTGTAAAAATTTATCACTACTTAAAACTTATTTTATAAATATTCTTTTATTTTTTCAGTAATCACTTCGTATCCTTCATCAGAAATGTGAAGGCCTTCATTAGTGTACTCTTCTTTAAGATTATCTTCATCATCCACTAATAAATTATATAAATCAATATAAGTTATATTTTTTTCTTTACAATAACTTTCTAATTTATCATTAATTTCTTTTATATCTTCATTCGTTCTTCTTCCTACCATATCTTGATCGATTTTTTCATTATCAGTATTATTAATAGGATAAATACTTTCAATATAAATTTGTGTTTGTGGTCTATTTTCTTCTATTCCTTCTACAATTTTCTTTATATTATCAATAATTTCATCTACACTTTTTTCATGTTGCAAATCATTTGTACCTATTAGTATAAATACTTTTGAAGGGTTATACTGATAGATTCTTTCGTTCATATCTCCTAAAATATCATCAGTTTGATTACCATTTATACCGCTATTCACTACATGATATCCTTCATAATATTTATCTAAATCATAAAAATCAGTGATAGAATCTCCTAAAAAGACAATATTTTCTGGCACTACTTCTTCTATTTTAGTTTCTACCCTAGGTTCACTATGATCAAAAGTAACAAAATGATACGCTAAAAAACCACTCAACAATAAAATAACAAGAATCAAAAAAATTACTATCTTTTTAGAACTCTTAGAAACTTTAACTGGTTCATAAATTTTTTCTTCTTTCTCTTCAAGACCTTCAAAATTTTCTTTCTTTGGATCTTTCATTATTTTTTCATCATTTTTCTTCTTAGATATTTTTTTAGCTTTTCTTTTACTAATAAAAGTTAAGTCCATCTCATCATCTTTTAGTTCATCTAAGTCTAGGGAAGTATCATCAACTATTTTTTCTTCCTGCTTCTCTAGTTGTTGTTTTGCTTCTTTTATTTCATCTTCTAAATTTTTCTCTTCTGTTACTTCACTTTCCAGAACTTTTTCTTGAGATATTTCTAATTCCTCTAAGTCTTTTTTTAAAGATTCTTTCTTTTCCTCAGTATTTTTTTCAGCTTCTTGTTCCAAAGAAACATCCATCTTTTCTTCTACTTGTTGTTCTGCATCTTCATATAAATATTCATTTTTTTTTACTCTACTTGGCTTTGTATCTTTTAGTAAAGTTTCTAAATCTTGTTTTGTAATAGTTGTTGCTTTTATAGTCTTTTGACTATTCTTTTTATGTTTTTTTTTCTTTTTTGGCATAATACCACTCCCAACATTCATCTTAGATTATATCATCATTCTATCAATTTAGAAAATAGAAATAAAAATTTGACACTATTACCATGTCAAAATTTTTATAAATATTATACTAAAGTCCTACTAACAAAGGTATACATTCCATCATCTTCTTTTTTAAAAGTATAAACAAATTGATATTCTGGTTCAATTCCAGTAACTCCTTCTTCTCTTGTTAATGTTTCATATATTCTGACTTCTTTTGTATTGTTATCTTGTTCAGCTCTAGTTACTTTAGATGTAAAAGAAGGACCACTTGTACCACCCGCACCATCCATCATATATTCTACATACATGTCAAGGCTTTCATCATAATAATATCGTGGCTGCGAGTATTTATTAGGTGAAATATAAAGTTCTGTATCAAGAACAGCATCTTTACCAAATAAGTCTTGATAGACTGTTTTTACATATTCCCTGCTGTATCCCATTTGTGAATTATGAGTATTCCACAAAGTGTTATTATAACAAACACTATAATATGTAATATTAGATTCAGTTTCTATCGTATTAACAGTAATATCATCACAACTTACATATTGAGCTTTATTTTCATTTAAGTTCATTCCCACAAAATTCATTTTTTCTTCTTCTGTTGCCTCATCAACATAAAAGTCTTGATACATATCTGGATATAACCAGAAATAATTAAAAGCAGTACCACTAGTAGATCCATCAAAATCTACCACTTTATTATATAAAGTCTTCACTAGTCTACTATTAATATCTAAAGAAACTATATCACTAGAATTATCTTCTTGCTCACTTACTTCTTTTAAACTATCTTCTTTAAATATCTTATCATAAGTGATATAACCTGCCATTCCTACTACCCCTAAGAATAATATAATTATTATAATATTCTTTTTCATTTTACTTTTACTCCTCTCTTTATTTCTTTGAAAAACATGAAAAAAGAATAAAGATTTTTAGACTTTATTCTTCTTATTTTGAGACACTATAAAAACATTATTATCTAATAGGTATTTACTTAAATCCCCCCCCCCAGGTAACTTTTGGCTAACTTTGTTTTCCATATGTCTCAACCCTTGTCTTTCTATTAACATGGTATCACAATAACACTTAGTTTACAAGAAGTTGTTTTTCTAATTTACTTATATCTTTCTTTGAAATTTATCAATTAGATAGTTGTAATTATTTTATCTAAACTCCCTAGTGTGTTATCAAACCTTGATTATGACGACATAAAGAAACTTCATCCTATGATGAAGTTCTTTCATTATTTCTAGTATACTTCTAAATAGACTTCTTTTCATGAATTGCTGCTTGTGCTGCGGCAAGACGAGCGACTGGTACTCGATATGGACTACAAGATACATAAGTTAGTCCTACTCGATGACAGAATTCAATAGTAGCAGGATCCCCACCGTGTTCACCACAAATACCTAAAGAAATATCAGGTCTTGTTTGCTTACCAAGTTTCACAGCCATTTCTACTAGTTTACCAACACCTTTTTGATCAAGGGTTGCGAATGGATCTTGTTCAAATATTTTCTTATCATAATAATCTTTCAAGAATTTAGCAGCATCATCTCTTGAAAAGCCATAAGTCATTTGAGTTAAATCATTGGTACCGAAAGAGAAGAACTCTGCTTCCTTAGCCATCTCATCAGCAGTTAGAGCTGCTCTTGGTATTTCAATCATAGTACCAACTTTATATTTTAAATTACTATTAGATGATTGGATGATTTCATCAGCTGTATCTGTAACAATCTTTTTTACATAAGCTAATTCTTTCTGATCTCCTGTTAATGGAATCATGATCTCAGGAGTAACATTTAATCCTTCTTTATTGACATTAAGTGCAGCCTCAATAACAGCACGTGTTTGCATTTTTGCAATCTCTGGATATGTTACGGCTAAACGGCATCCACGATGTCCCATCATTGGATTAAACTCTTTCAAACTTTCTACTCTATTCTTTAACTCTTCAAAAGTAACACCAAGGCTCTTAGCAAGTGGTTTAATTTCTTCATCAGTATGTGGTAAGAATTCATGAAGTGGTGGATCAAGGAAACGAATGACTACTTCATAGCCTTCCATACTTCTAAATAATCCTTCAAAGTCTTCTCTTTGATATGGCAAGATTTTGTCAAGTGCTTGTTCTCTTGCTTCCTTTGTAGTAGCAATTATCATCTTTCTAAAATTAAAGATTCTCTCACTATCGAAAAACATATGTTCTGTTCTACAAAGACCAATTCCTTCTGCTCCAAAATCGCGTGCTACTTTAGCATCTTTTGGATTATCAGCATTACATCTTACTTTTAAAGTTCTAATGCTATCAGCCCAATTCATAAAGGTTTCAAAATTACCACTGATAGTTGGCGCTACGGTTTTGATTTTCTCTCCATAAACATTACCAGTAGAGCCATCAAGACTCATATAATCTCCTTCATGGAATACTTGTCCCTCTTTCGTTGCTAAAGTTTTAGCATCTTCATCGATTACTAATTCTCCACAGCCTGAAACACAACAAGTTCCCATACCACGAGCTACCACAGCAGCATGTGATGTCATTCCTCCACGAACTGTTAAAATACCATGCGCAATATTCATACCTTCAATATCTTCAGGAGAAGTCTCAAGTCTTACTAATAAAATATCTTTTACTCCCTCTTCATGGGCTTTCATAACATCTGTTGCTGTAAAATAAATCTTACCTGTAGCAGCCCCAGGTGATGCAGCAAGACCTTTAGCTATTACTTTAGAACTTTGAAGTGCTTCTTTATCAAAAGCAGGATGAAGCAATTGATCTAACTGTGTGGGCTCTACTCTTAATAGAGCTTCCTCTTTTGTAATCATACCTTCATTTACCAAATCAACCGCAATCTTTAAGGCAGCTTCAGCTGTTCTTTTACCATTTCTTGTCTGAAGCATAAATAACTTACCATCTTCAATTGTAAATTCCATATCTTGCATATCACGATAATGTTCTTCTAAAATACCACAAATCTTAACAAATTCATCATAGCACTTTGGCATAACTTCTTTTAAGGTATCGATTGTTTTTGGAGTACGAATACCTGCGACTACATCTTCTCCTTGAGCGTTCATCAAATACTCACCATATAGTTTCTTCTCACCAGTTGCTGGATTTCTTGTAAAAGCAACTCCTGTTCCTGATGTTTCACCACGATTTCCATATACCATTTCTTGAACATTAACTGCTGTTCCCCAACTACTAGGAATATTATTTAATCTTCGATAAGTAATAGCCCTGTCATTATTCCAACTTCTAAAGACTGCTTTTACTGCTTCTAATAATTGTGTCTTAGGATCTTGTGGAAATTCTTCCCCTGCTAATTTTAAATATTCACTTTTATATCTATCGATAACCTCTTTTAAATCATCAGCATTTAAATCAGTATCTAGCTTTACTTTCTTCTCTTCTTTTATCCTATCAAATAAGTGTTCAAATGAACTTTTAGGAAATCCCATAACGACATCAGCAAACATCTGAATAAATCTTCTATAACTATCATAGACAAAGCGTGGATTACCACTTACTTCACAAAATCCCTTTGCTACTTCATCATTCATTCCTAAATTTAATACAGTATCCATCATACCAGGCATAGAAGCGCGTGCTCCACTTCTAACGGATACTAATAATGGATTCTTAGTATCTCCTAATGTCTTACCAGTTTCTTTTTCCAGTTTCTTTAACTGTTCAAAGATCTCTTTTTCAATATCCTTGCTTAATATTTCTCCATCATCATAATACTTTAAGCAAGCTTCTGTTGTTACTGTAAATCCCTTTGGCACTGGTAATCCTAACCCAGTCATTTCAGCCAAATTGGCTCCCTTACCTCCAAGTAAATTTCGCATATCTTTATTACCTTCGGCAAAGGAATAAACATATTTCATCAAATCATCATCCTTTCATCTATCTTACAACTTAAGTATATCAAACTAAACACAAAAAAGAAACTATTTTTCTTTTTTTACCTTCCATATTATCTATATTCTAACTTCCCTTTTCTCATAACAAAAAAAAGAAAGAATCTCTTCTTTCCTATTTATTTCATCTTCTTTAATCTTCTTGTTATTAATAATCTAAGATCAATAGGTAATTCCATTTTATTCATTAATTCTAATGCATTCTGCAACTTTGTCTTTAAAGGTACTTCTTGTTCAATCTTATCTTTTTCAAAGTCATAATCGAAATTCTTACTAGGATTTTGTTCCATAAAATCATGAATATAATTTTCAATATCTTTTAAAGCATAGAGTTTCAAATCATATTCATCCATCTCTTTTACACCATAATATCCGCTAATCATCACACGATATTGATCTTCTAACGTCATTTTACCACCCTATTATTTTTCTAATACATCCATTAATACTGGTACTACATGCTTCTTACGAGAAACACAATCTTGTAAATAAAATCCTTCTTCTAAATCATCGTCATTATAAGCTAACTTGAAAAGATCAATAGCTTTACGATTAAATAATACATAAGAACCATTTTGAATAATATCCGTTACATATAAAGCTACTACACTATATTGATTAGCTTCTGCTACTTCATCTAACGTTGTTAAATAATCTTCTAGTTTTTCTTTAATCTCATCAAAATTAGTAGTAAAGAATTGACCAATTGCTAAGGTTTTATCTTGTACTGTATATAATTTAAAATCATTATATAATACATCTTCAGGACTCATTCCATCAAGAGAAGTTCCTGCTTTTAAAAGATTAAGACCATATTCTTGATAATTAACTCCAGCTATACTAGCTAATTCATGAACTGCTACTACATCTAAAGAAGTAGCGGTTGGTGATTTTAAAACTAAAGTATCAGATAAAATACCAGATAACATCATACCAGCCATATTCTTAGGAATCTCAATATTTTTTTCTTTATATAAAGTATAAACAATCGTACAAGTAGATCCTACTGCCATATTACGAAAATTAATTGGCGTACTAGTAGTAATACTACCTAAATTATGATGATCAAAAATTTCTAAAATGCTAGCTTCTGCAAGTCCTTCAGCACTTTGTTTCATTTCATTATGATCCACTAAAATAACTTGTTTTGGATTTTTAGACTCTAAATCTGTAATTCTAAGTAATCCTAAACATTTATTATCTTTACTACGTACTACTGGATAGTTAGTATGACGTAGTTTTCTATTAATATCTAAAATATCATCTACATAAGCAATATCATCAAAACAAACTGCATCTTTTGTAGTCCTAGTCATTGTCTTAATATAGTTAGCAAGACTAACTAATCTAGATATATGATAAGTATCATATTTACTTCTAATAATATTAACTTTATTTTTCTTAGCTAATTCAATATGTTCTTCTTTTACTACTCCATTACCAGATACAATAATCATTTGTACTTTAGAATTAATAGCATATTCAATAACACTATGACGATCTCCTACAATTAAAATATTATCCTTAGTTAATTTTACATTATTAATAAAAGTAGTACTGCGATATGATGCTGCTAAAACAGTACCATCTATTTCATCATTAAATCTTGTTATTTCTTCCCCTTTTATTACAGTTAATAAGTTATCATAGGATGTTTTTAAATGATCAGCATTACCATTAATAAAATGATGAGCTAAATCTTTAATTGTTACAATACCAATAAATTTATCTTTATCACCAACAATTGGTACTCCAGTTAATCCTTGATTTAACATATATAGATAACTATCATAAATAGAACGATCACCTGATAAAAAATAATGGCGATGATAATCAATATCTCTTAGTTGTAATTTTACATCATTTAAATAAGCTGGTTCTTTTACTTTAAAATAATCTAAAGCATATTTTGTCTCTTTATTTACACTTCCTAAAATGCGTGGTTCTGCATTTACTCCTAATTGTTTTTTTAAATAAGCTAAACTAATAGCACTACAAACAGAATCCGTATCTGGTTTACGATGACCAAAAACATATACTTTTTCCATATAACTCCCTCATTTCTGAAAGTGATTATATCACAAATTATCTTTGATAGCAAACCAATTTTCTAGGAAGAAAAAAGTAAAGAATCTTGATTTTAAGATTCTTTACTAAAAGTCAATAAATTAAAGCAAGTTTCTGCTTCTTCTTCTGAATTAGGATTGGCTAGTAAAATTCCTGTATTAGAGTCTTCTACTTTTAAAATATAATTAAATTCTTTTCCATCATAAGAATAAAATAAATATTCTACTCCATTTTTAGTTCCGGAATCTAATACAGTCACTAAATCATCTTCTTCTACTGCATCTGAATAATATTGATATCCTTCCATCGTTATAAATGTACCTTGACTTAATGTTTCTCCATCTTTAGAAATAACAAATGGTAAATCAGATGATATATCATACCCTTCTGTCGTATTTAATTCTATCTTGATTCGATCACCGGTTTCTACATCATAAGTATAAGCCTTGCTAGTAGTACAACCTGTCATAATTAAGATAGTACATAAAATTATTCCTATTACTTTAATTTTGTTTTTCATAATAACTCCCATCATTTCTTACTTTTTTCACTATATTTAAAACTAGTTCTGGATTTTCTATTGATTCCAAAATAATGCATGGTACGTTGTTTTGATTTGTATTCATTTTTTCAGATACAACTGTAGAATCGGAAAGTTTATTATTTAATATGTTACCAAAATATAAATCACCATAATTATTTTTTTTGTTATAACAATGGATATCATCATAAAGCTTTAAATAACCACTATATAATTTATTTTCTCTACTCGCATATTTCATAATCCGTATATTAGTAATACAGAAAAATACATTTCTAATATTTTCTTTTTTTCTTCTAAAATAAAATCTAAAAATACTTATACCAACTGTTAGAAATAATATCGTCACAAGGAATATGACAAACAAATTAAAAAAATCAATATCAACAACTTTAATTTCAATCCATGTGACAAAAGTAAATATTATAATAGCACATAATATTATTATAGAACAAACAATTTTAAAAAATACACTTCCTTTATTAAAACTTGATTTACCTTGATACAAAATCTGTTCTCCATCTTGTAAATACTGACTAAAATTAAACACTTTATTCACTCTCACTTATCATTAGTAGTATAACATAGCCATAAGAAAATATCTATATAATCTTTTTTATAATTAGGTAATATTAAATATGAAACTTAAATAAAAAAGAAGAAAACATATATTCTTCTTGCATTTTATATTTTATATTAAATAAATTAGTTTTTGATTTCAATTAATTCATAAGTTTCAATAATATCTTTTTCTTTGTAATCTTGATAGTTATCTAAAGTAATACCACAATCCATGTCTTTTCCTACTTCTTTTACTTGATCTTTTTCATGTTGTAAAGATTTAATTTGACCATCATATAAAACAACACCATCTCTAATTAGTCTTGCTTTACTATTAGCTTTTACTGTACCGCTTAAGACATGACAACCAGCAATTTTACCAACTTTAGAAAATTTAAATAATTGTCTAATCTCAGCATTTCCTAATATCTTTTCTTCATATTCAGGCTCAAGCATACCACGCATTGCTTTTTCCATATCCTCAACTAATTTATAAATAATATTGTAAGGTCTGATATCAACATTATACTCTTTTGCTAAGTTAGCTACTTTATTATTAGCTCTAACATTAAAGCCAATGATAATAGCATCTGATGCTTGTGCTAGTACGATATCACTTTCTGTAATAGCTCCCACTCCGCCACGAATCACATTAATCTTTACTCCTTCAACATTAATGCGTTCCAAAGACTTCTTGACAGCTTCTAAACTTCCATTTACATCTGTTTTTAATACAACATTAATCTCTTTTAAACCTTCATTAATTTTTCCAAATAAATCATCTAGAGTCATACCAGTTCTATTACTATCTGCTTCTTTGTTACGTAAGGCTCTTTCTTCTGCAACACTCTTAGCTTGCTTTTCTGTTTCAAAAGCCATGAATTTATCGCCAGCATTAGGCACATGTGACAAGCCAGTTATCTCTACTGGTGTAGAAGGTAGCGCTTCTACAATATTTTGACCTAAATCATTCTTCATGGTTCTAACTTTACCAAAAGTTGTTCCTACTACAATAGGATCTCCTAGTCTTAAGGTTCCATTTTGAATTAACAAAGTAGCAATACTACCAACATGTTTATCCATTTTACTTTCTAAGACAGCTCCTGTCGCATAACGTTTTGGATTAGCCTTTAATTCAGACATTTCCGCTACTAAAAGAATGGTTTCTAATAATTCTTCAACGCCTTCACCTGTTACAGCAGAAATCTTATTAACTAAGGTATCTCCACCCCACTCTTCAGGTGTTAAACCAGCTTCGCTTAGGCCCGTTAATACACGTTCTACATTCGCATCTTTCTTATCTATTTTATTAATAGCTACAATAATAGGAACTTTAGCAGCCTTAGCATGATCAATTGCTTCTCTTGTTTGTGGCATTACTCCATCATCTGCTGCTACTATTATGATAACAATATCTGTAACAGAAGCACCACGCGCTCTCATTTCAGTAAATGCCTCATGCCCAGGTGTATCAATAAAAGTAATACTCTTTCCCTTGCATGTTACTTGATAAGCTCCAATAGCTTGCGTAATACCACCTGCTTCTCCACTAGCAACACTACTTTTTCTAATATAATCTAATAAAGTAGTTTTACCGTGATCAACATGACCCATAATTGTAACAACAGGAGGTCTTTCTACTAAGTCTTCGGCTTTATCTTCTATTTCATAATTTTCAAAGTTAGTAATATCAACTGTTTCTTCTTTCTTTAATGTTTTATTATAATCTAAAGCAATAAGTTCTACATCATCATAAGTAAGTACATTATTGACAGTTGCCATGATACCAAGACCCATTAATTTTTTGATAATTTCACTAGTACTTACTTGTAAAAGAGAAGCTAAATCACTAACTGTCATTCCTTCTTTATACACTAAAATATTTTCATCTTGAGTGTGTTCATTACTCTTTAATTTTTCTTTATTTTTATACATTTTTTTACGAGCTTCTTTAAAGTTAGCCTTATCCACATTCTTAGGTCTACTCTTTACTTTCGTTACTCTAACGCTATCATCATGTGCTAAATTAGAATCATACGCTATCTTTTCTGCTTTCTCGTCTAATTCAAAATCATTTTCTAATTCTTCAAACGTATCACTATCCACTACATAGTCTTCTTCATCTTGAATAGAATTATCGAGTAATGTAATCTCATCATCACTTAAAACTCGGTCTAAATCATCTGTTGAAAAGCCAAGTCTTTCCATATGTTTCAGAATTTCTTCTACACTCTTATTTACATCTTCTGCATACTCTTTGATGGTCATACTCTCACCTCTTTCTTTAATTTTTTATAACTTGTTCTATTTTTTCATAAACTTCATCTGGAATATTACATTCCAACTTTCTTTCTAATACTTTTTTCTTCTTAGCTATTTCTAATATTGCTAAGTCTTTTTTAATATATGCACCACGACCATTTAATTTTCCTGTTTCATCTACTTGTACAGTTCCATCTTTACTACGAACAATTCTAAGTAAATCACGTTTATCTAATTTTTCACCACTGACAACACAAGTTCTAATAGGAATTTTTCTTGGTTTCATCATCTATTCCGCCTTTATATTGATTCCTGCTGCTTCTGCTTGTTCTTTCGTTTTAATGTCAATCTTATAATGTGTTAAACGACTAGCTAAACGAGCATTTTGACCTTTTTTACCAATAGCTAATGAGAAGTTATCACCACTAGCAATTACTAGGGCTTCTTGTTTCTTAGGATCAGTGATGGCAACAGTTAAATCTTTCGCAGGACTTAGGGCATTAGCAATGAAAACAGCTGGATCACTATCATATCTAACTACATCAATTTTTTCACCATGTAATTCTTCAATAATTCTAGCAATACGACTTCCTTTTTCACCAATACAAGCTCCAATTGGATCTACATTCATTCTTTCTGAATATACAGCTACTTTACTTCTATGTCCTGGATCTCTTGCTACACTATACATTAAGATAGAACCATCACTAAATTCTGGTATTTCAAGTTCAAATAGTCTTTTAACAAAACCATAATGTGTTCTACTTAATAAAATTAATAAGTTACGACCACTATTATCTACTTTTGTAACATAAACTTTAATTTGACTACCCATTACAATTTTCTCACCAGGAATAATATCTTTTTTAGGTAAAATACCATTGGTGCGACCTAAATCAATAAAATAGTTATCAGTATCTTCTAAAGCTACAGTACCAACTAATAATTCATCTTGTTTATCTCCAAATTCTTCCATGATACTATTTCTTTCAGCCTCTCTAATTTTTTGTACTACTACTTGTTTAGCAGTTGATGCTGCAACTCGTCCAAAATCACCTGGCGTAATTTCAGTATCGATTGTATCACCAATATTTAAAGACTTATCAATTTTTCTAGCATCAGATAGTTTAATTTCAAAATCTGGATTAAAGAAACTAGGTTTTTCTTTTTCTGCTTGTCCCTCAGCTTCTCCTTCATCATCATCACCATCATTTTTGGTATCTAACTCATCATCTAAACTATATTGTTCAAATACATAGTCATCATATTCAGCTTTCGTCATCTTATCATCAGGCACTACTGTCAAATATGAATAAACTTTAATAGCACCTGTCTTTTCATCAATTAATACTTTGACATTATTATTTTTAGTATTGTAATTCTTTTTATAAGCACTAGTTAATGCTTGCTGCATAGCATCATAAACAACTTGTTTATCAATGTTTTTTTCTGCAACAATATTATCTACTGCTCGTAAGAATTCTTTATTATTCATCTTTATCATCTCCTTTACTCTTAGAATGAATATCCAAAACATCAACGTCACCAATTAAGTTAGATGCATCCATGATTGGATTAATGATCTTAGTAGCTTCTGTAACTTTATTTAGATCAATAACATCTTCACTATCTAGTTCAATATTTAATGTTTTTATACCTTCTTCCTCGCTATAATACACATCACTAACATATAAATTTAAAGATGCTATTTTTTTATCTACTAATGAAGCAACTTTCTCTTTCATAATACCTCCTTTTAATAGAAATGAAAGAGTGGGTATTATTTTCCCACTCCTTTCTTGCTTTTAATTATACAATATACTTTATAGTTTTGTCAAAAAATATTTCATTGAAGCATATACAGATTAAAACTGGTTCCATTTCTTATCAAATTCTAAATATACAACTAAACAAATATTCTTTTACTTAAGATAGAAAGACATTTAGTTAACTCTTTCAAGATACTAATTTACCATTTGTACTAACTTATTTACTTCCTTTCTACTTAATCCTTGGTGTTAGAATAGATTTATAGACACAAAAGTATGGACAATGTATTATAATAATAAACATTGAAAGGAGTGTCTAAAAACTTGACATAAGTCCACTTATTAGTATTTCTTCATCTTTTAATAAAGTGTTTCTTTTAAATTATTGATTATCTCTTCTAAATTGTTTATATTTTCTTTTTCTTCATACTTTTCTTTCATTGTATTAAGTAATTTGTCCCCCATACTAGTACTAAAGCCACTAAACGATTCATCGCCTATAATATAATAAGGAACAGAACTTCCTACATTATCACCAAAAAAGTCACTAAAAGCAGCCATAATAGTAGCATTCTCTTCATTCTTCCAAACCTCAAAAGCATAAA
>CAJFVY010000039.1 GCA_904420615.1 uncultured Bacilli bacterium
CATGAGACACAACTCCTTTCACAAGTGATATATATTATATCATGTGTGTAAAATTTTGTGTCCCAATATCTATACTAGCACCAAAATATTAACATATTGCTATCTATATTTCAACTAGATTAATTCTTCATAATTAGTTAGCTTTACACTAACTAATTTAGAAACTCCTTCTTCTTGCATCGTAATACCATATAAAGTATCTGCATATTCCATCGTTTTTTTCTTATGTGTAATAATTAAGAATTGTGTTTTATCTTTATAATTATCTAAATATTTACCAAACTGTGCTACATTAGCTTCATCTAAAGCAGCTTCTATTTCATCAAAGATACAAAATGGTACTTTACGGACATTTAAAATAGCAAACAATAAACTAATCGCAGTTAGCGTTTTTTCACCACCCGAAAGTAAATTAATCGTTGATAACTTTTTACCAGGTGGACTAGATATGATCTCTATTCCAGTTGTTAATAAGTCATCTGGATTAGTTAGTTTTAAGTCCGCACTTCCGCCATGGAAAAGGCGTTTAAATACTTTTTGAAATTCTTCTTTTATCTTATCAAAAGTATTTTTAAACTCTTCCTTCATGACATTATCCATCTCATCCATAATCTGTAATAACGTATTCTTAGCTGTTTCTAGATCTTCTTTTTGATGTAATAAGAAAGAATATCTTTCGTTAATACGATCATATTCATCAATAGCCGCTAGATTAATGACACCTAATAATTTTAATTTAGCTTTATACTTTCCTATTAACTCACGAGCTTCATCTGGCTCTACTTCAAGTTCATATTCTTTCTTAGCTTTTTCATAAGTCATAGTATATTCTGTTGATAGAGTTTCTAACATATGATCTAGACGAAAAGATAATTTATTTACTTCAATTTCTAAATTCTTTAATTTATCTTCTTCTTGATGCAATAAATTATTTTGATATTTCGCTTCTGTTTCTAAATTTTCGATCTGCTTTTTCAACTCTTCTAATTGTCCTTGTTTTATCTTTTGAGATGACTCTAATTTTTCTTTATAAAGTGTCTTATCATAATACTGTTTTACTAATTGTTGTTCTTTTTCATCAAGACTACTACCATCGCTTTCTAAATCCACCAAAGAATTTTCACATTTTTCTAACTCTTCTTTTGCATTTTTTAGTGCATCATTATCTAATTCAATTTTTTCTCTTAACAAGTCTTCTTCTTTTTGTTTATCAAAAATTTCATCTTCTAATGCTGTTATCTTACGATTCGTACTTTCTATTACTAAAGTATTTTTTTGATTCATCTCTTGTAATGCTTTGACAGTACTTTCACATGATTCAATCTCTTGTTTTATAGTAACACTACTTCTACTCTTATAAGTAGAGCCACCAGTCATGGATCCTCCAACATGAACAACATCTCCATCTAAGGTAACAATCTTATAACGTTGTTTCATCTTGGCACTAATTCTTAAGGCACTATCCATATTCTCTACTACTAAAACTAAGCCAAATTGATTTTCTATAACAGGTAAATATTTTATCTCACATTTAATGAAATCTGTTAATACACCACAATACCCTTCTTCTTTTGCTAATTCTCTTTTAACAGATTCATTAAGATTTCTTCCTTCAATGACAGTTAATGGAAAGAAAGTAGCTCTTCCTAATTTTTTACCCTTTAGATAAGAAATTGCTTCCTTAGCTGAAAACTCATCTTTAGCAATCAAAAAGTTCTTACTACTAGATGAGGCAATATCTAGAGCTTTACTATACTTTTGATCACAACTCATTACTCTACCAATCGTATCATAAATGCCATTTAAATTAGCATTTAAAACTGCTTTAACAGCCGGTGGCATATTATCTCCACGTTCATACTCTAAACGTAATAATTCTATTTTATGATTATAATTAATAATATCATGATCATGTTTTTGTTCTTCATCTCGTGCTTGCTTTAATGATAGTTTTAAATTAGAAAGTTGCTTCTTATCTCTTTCTAATATTTCTCTTAATTCCATGATACTACTTTCTTCTTGATTAATCTTATCTTCTAGTAAACCTACTTCTTTCATACTAGCATTCTTCATCTCATATAACTGACTAATTTTTTCTTCTTTTAAAGACATATTACGATTAGCTTTTAATACTTCTATCTTACCATCTAATTTCGTAGCATCTTCTGTCGTTGTTAATAATTCTTTTTGAATAAACTGTAAATCTTTTTCTAACTTTAATTGGTCTGTTTTATATTTTAAAATATCTTTATCACTTATATTACTATTTGTAGTCAAATCAACTATACGATTATTAATACTCTTTTTTTGTAATTCTAATTGTTTTTCTTTTTCAGAATCTTGATATATATCATAAGCAAGTAGAGCTATTTCTGTTTTTTCTAATTCCTTTTTGGTATCCAAATAAATTTTAGCATCTTCTTTTTGTTTCTTTAAAGGTGTTAATTCTTTTTCTAACTCACTAATGATATCTTCTACTCTTTCCATTGCTTCATGAGTTTTATCTAGTTTGCGTAATGCTTCTTCTTTTCGTTTCTTATATTTAATTACTCCTGCGGCTTCTTCAAAAATTAGTCTTCGATCTTCTTTACTTTCACTCAAGATTAGTTGTACTTCACCTTGAGAAATAATATTAAAAGATTCTTTAGATACAGCACTATCTAAAAATAAATTAGTAATATCTTTCAAACGGCAATGTTCATTATTAATAAAGTATTCATTCTCACCACTACGATACACACGCCGTTTAATAGAAACTTCCGTATAGTTAACGTTCAAATAATGATCACTATTATCAAATACTAACTCAACACTAGCAACATTCTTAGTTTTTCTTGAAGTACTACCAGCAAAGATAACATCACTCATACTTCCTTCACCACGTAAACTTTTAACAGATTGTTCTCCTAATACCCAACGTACTGCATCTACAATATTACTCTTACCACTTCCGTTCGGTCCCACAATACAAGTTGTTTTACCGTCTAATAGGAAACTTGTTCTATCTGCAAAAGATTTAAAACCATTTAATACAATTTCCTTTAAATACATCTTGATCCTCTCACTTTACTGTATACATTTTATCAAAAAAAAAAGAAGAATACAAGATTTATGCATTCTTAGAGTCCTATCTATTTCTTCTTTTTGTCACCTGAAAGTTCTATAATGGCTTCTTTACGCGAAAAGTTTTGGCGGCCCTTTTTATCAACTCCTAATGCTTTTACTAAAATGTGATCGCCAACATGTACAACATCTTCTGTTTTATTTACACGTTCTTTGGCTAATTGTGAAATATGTACAAGTCCTTCACAACCTGGCCATAACTCTACAAAGCATCCAAAGTCTTCAACTTTTACAACCACAGCATCATATAATTTACCAACTTCTACTTCTCTTGTAACATCTAGAATCATTTTTTCAGTCGTATCAATCACTTCTTGATCAGTATGATAAATAATGACTCTACCATCATCTTCAAGATCCACTTTAACGGCTCCTGTAGCATTGACATCATTAACATGACTAGCTTCACAAATGATCTTAGTAATCATCTCTCCACCTTTACCAATGACATCACGAATCTTACTAGGAGAAATATAGAATACTTTCGTCTTAGGAGCATATTTTGAGACTTCTTTCCTTGGCTTGCTAATAACTTCACTCATAACATCTAAGATCTGAAGACGAGCTTTTTTAGCTTGATCTAAGGCTTCTTTTAAGATTTTCTTAGTAACACCTTTAATCTTGATATCCATTTGTAAAGCACAGATTCCATTTCTAGTACCAGCTACTTTAAAGTCCATATCTCCTAAATGATCTTCCATACCTGCAATATCAGTTAAAATAGTATAAGAACGACCTGCTGTAATTAAGCCCATCGCAATACCCGCAACGGGAGCTTTAATTGGTACTCCTGCTGCCATAAGACTTAAGCATCCAGCACAAATACTAGCTTGGCTACTACTACCATTACTCTCTAATATTTCTGATACTACTCTAACAGTATAAGGAAATTCTTCTTCACTAGGCATAACTTGTAATAAGGCTCTTTCACCTAAAGCACCATGACCAATTTCTCTGCGACCTGGAGCACCATAACGACCTGTTTCGCCAACACAAAAGGCTGGGAAATTATAGTGTAACATAAATCTTTTTTCATCTTCTAAAGATAATCCATCTAGGATTTGATGTTCACCTAAAGCTCCTAAAGTCGTAACAGAAAGACATTGTGTTTCTCCCCTAGTAAATAAAGCAGAACCATGCGTTCTAGGTAATAAATCAATGGAAGCAGAAAGTGGTCTAATCTCATCCATAGCCCTACCATCAGAACGCATTTTTTCTTTTACAACAATATTTCTAAATAGTTCATATTCTAACTCATGAAATACTAGTTTTACTTTAGTAATTAACTCTTCTAGTTGATCCTCTTCTAATTCGCTATTTTTTTCTTTATACTCTTCTACCAATCTTTCTTCAAGTTCATCTATCGTCTTATATCTTGTTAATTTTTCTTTAATATGTAAAGCAGTATTTAATTCTTCTTTAATCTTCTTAGCTATTTCTTTTCTTAACTCATCTTTTATTTCTAATACTTCATATGGGAATGGAGCAACTTCACTAGCTGCTAGAATCTCTTCTTCAAAAGCACATAATTTCTTAACAGCTTCATGGCCAATTAATAAACCATCTAACATGACTTTTTCAGATACTTCTTTAGCACCTGCTTCTACCATATTAATAGCTTCTTTAGTACCCGCTACAGTTAAATCTAATGTACTTTCTTCTAATTGCTCCACACTTGGATTGATAATATATTCACCATTTACATATCCAACTTTAACTCCCGCAATTGGCCCCATGAAAGGAGCACCTGATAACATTGTTGCAATACTAGAACCTAGCATAGCTGCAAGGAAAGGAGCACAATCTTGATCAACACTTAATACCGTATTAATAATTTGTACTTCATTTTTAAAATCTTCTTTAAATAAAGGACGCATAGGTCTATCAATTAATCTAGCAGCCAAAGTAGCAGCTTCTGTTGGTCTTCCTTCTCTTTTAATAAATCCACCAGGGATTTTACCTACTGAATATAATTTTTCTTGATAATTAATAGTAAGTGGAAAGAAATCACTAAGTAAATTGGCTTTTTCATTAATTACCACTGCTGTTAATACGACTGTATCTCCATAACGCACTAAAACAGAACTAGTCGCTTGTTTGGCTAATTCTCCATATTCAACAATAATCTTTTTCCCATAAAAGTCTAATTTAAATTCTTTTTTTGCCATATATTACCTCACTGAAAGAAAAAGCGACACTAATCCCAGTGCCTACTTTCTTAATCCTAATTTTTTAACAACTTCACGATACTTAGCAACATCTTTCTTTGCTAAATAATTTAACATGTTACGACGTTGCCCAACTTTCATAAGCAAACCACGTTTAGAATGATAATCATGAATATGTTCTTTTAAATGTTCTGTTAGATTTTCAATTTCTTTACTTAAAATTGCAATTTGCACTTCAGCTGAACCTGTATCTTTTTCATTACGTCCAAATTCTTTCATTATTTTTTGTTTTTCTTCTTTTGTTAATGCCATAAACATCTTCCTTTCTATTAATATTTTCCATACTCTAAGTAATAGGTGTAAGGAAGAACTCCTATAACTAAGGGTAAGGTCTTTTATACTATACTAAATTTCTTATGATTTGGCAAGTAATTTTGTACATGTTTTTTCTAATGTATCAAAATTATATTATATAACTTTATTATCTATTTTGGTTCTCATACCATATTTTATCAACACTCCATGTGTCATCTTTACTAATACCAGCTCTAGCAGGTTGACTATCCCTTCCAACAATACAGGCATCTAAGCTTCCTTTAGGACACCAAGTAGCTTGCTTGCCATTTACTGTCGGAAAGTTTACATAACAGTATCCATAAACTCCAATAGTACAACTAGCAGAATCAAAAGATAGTTCTACATCTAGCCCATTCTTATCAAAATACATGGTCACAGTTTTACCTACATTTGCATTATTATTACTATCAATAGTTGGCACTTCATACGATGGAATAGTAGGTTCTAAAGAATCTTCAGAACTAGGTATTTCTTCCTGATAAAAATTATCACCTTGAACAGGAACATCTGAAGAAACATTTTCTTCTACTTTCGCATTTACATTTAAAAATAATTGAATTCTATCACGCTTTGTATATAAGTTATCAACTTGTACTGCTAAAATGGATGTTGTTTTATCATCTTTACTAATTGTAATTTTGTAATAACTATCAATATTAGTCTTGTTAGTAGCTGTTCTTTCTAAATTAGTTTCATAAGTATTACTAACATCTTCATCTACAATAGTTTTAAGTAGTTGATCGGTATCATTATCATATTGTTCAATTTTTAAATGATATCGTTCCAAATTTTCCCCTTTTAAATTCATACCAGTAATTTTAAAATTATCGCGTACATAATAATAGTCCTTAGTAGTATTCTCTTTACTAAAATCCAAAACAGATGCTGGTAATCCAACATTATCAAAAGAAGCCTTAATATATCCTAATTGTCCATAAGTTAATTGTTTCTCATTATATAATTTCTGAGCAGATAAAATAACTGCATATTCTGCCTCTTTGAATCCACCTTCTACAGGTAATAGGAATAAAGAATTATAATATAAATTTGCTAATACTTTAGTATTATTTACTCTTGATCTTTTATTTTTAGCATCTTCTCCTGTATATATTTTATAAAATGCTGTAGAAAAAATAGTACTATTTTTATGACTATCTTCTACTAAAGGTTCTTGATAATTAGTAACAAAATCACTACCCAAATTAGATAAATCTCTAAAATTGGAGATATTCCAATCAAACTCACCACCATAGTAATAATTCTTTATTAATAATCCAAAAATATCAGCATAGGCTTCAGTCAAGGCGGAAGCTTCTTCATCATTTGTAGCTGTAACAATATGATTAAATACTCCATGAGTATATTCATGAGCAAGTACTTCTAATTGATAAATAGATTCACAATTAAAACCACACTTCCCAATGGCAATCATTTCTTTATCATAATTAGCATTAGAAAAGTAAACAGCATTATTCTGTAAACTTTGTTTTGTATTATTAACTTCTATATTATTTACATCTATAAATAGTTTAATATCACTTTTTCCTTCTCCATCAAAAGAATAATGGTTAAACATTTTACCATAATAATCATAAGTCTTAGCAATATAGTCTAATGCTGTCACTTCTTTCTTATTAGGATAAACCGTTTTTTTCAAAGTAGCTACTCCTGTTTTAGGATAACTTAAAGTTTGACTAAAAAAAGAAAGAACTTCTGTTTCATAAATACCAATTTTTCTATCTTTTAAATAAAGGCCATTACTAAGTTCTATCTTACTATTAAGACCATTATAACCTTGATAAGTAGTATTTAGTATAGCACTAATTTCAATGATATCTAATTGATCTGTTACAATATATTGATAATTTATATTATTACTTTCAAAATCTACTAAATAAGCAAGAACATAAGGATCAGCATCATAAATAATTTCTTCATAGTTAGTAATTACAATACTATTTTGCATCTTTTTTTCTAATTCTTTCTTAACATCTTCTATTGAATAAGTAAAAGTAGTTACAAAATCTGGATCAATTGATATCGTATTATATACTAAATTAGTTGGCACTCCATCAATACTATTTAAAATTATTTCTTTATGATAAACTTCTAATCCCTTATAAACCTGATTAAACCGATAATAGGTAGCATTATCAACAGTATGCATACTTTTAAGCTCTACTTCTTGTTCTGGATTAATCACCCCTATAGCTGACCTTACATCTTTTAAAGCTTCTTTAGCACTTTGTTCATCTTGAACAGAAACGGAAGAAAATTTAGTAGTAATATATTCATACTGTGATATATCTTCTTTTTCTTCTGCTATTTTTTCTTCACTTTTCTTAAAAGCGAATGTAAAGCCAACTAAACAAGACAATAAAATTAAAACAAAAGCAACTATAAAAATTTTCTTTTTCATATTTGTGTCGAGTAGGCACGTCTCGACTCCACCTCTCTTTCTTTCTTAGTGAAAGGCTTGCCTCAGTGCCCCTCACAGAACCCATCGTGCCCTATTAAGGCAATAGGCTCTTCATA
>CAJFVY010000040.1 GCA_904420615.1 uncultured Bacilli bacterium
CCATAGATAGAACTGAACATAAAGTATGGAGATTTATTGTTCAGTTTTTTTCTTTTGTAAGAATTAATATGAGACATAATTATATTAATGTCATCTTGAGTTAAATCATCGAAAGAAGTTCCTTTTGAAAGTATTCTTCTTAATAATTCGTGGTTTACTTCACAAGAACCTTTTTCATACGGACTTGAAGGATGACAATAAAATATTTGTGTCCTCTTTTCTCTAGTAATAGGATTATATTCTATCTCTTTAGGATTAGAGAATTCACTACCGTTATCAGTTAATATAATAACAAATAATTCTTTAAATTTAGTTAGTCCTAGTATATCTTGTAATCTATTAAAAATATTAATTACAGTTTCTGCATCGTTATGTTCTCTAATAAAGGCTAACATAAAGGAAGAATTAACAAAATGAATAGTTAATAGAACTTTACCGCCTTTTCTTCCTTCAACTGTATCCATTTCTACTATAGGTGTATCAGGGTTTCCTTCTATATATTTTAAAAAATCATCATAAGTTCTATTTTCTGTACATTTCTTATCTATTTTATAAACAGAAGTTTGTTTTCTCCTTTGCTTGAATTTTACTTTTCTTTGTAAGTCTATATTTCTAACTTTTAAAATTCCTAAATCAATAAATTTATAAATAGTTTTATCACTATGCATAATCTTATTTTTATTATTTATGATAGCGTGATAAATCGATTGGTTTTGTTCATTGATTAAAGGAACTAAGATAGAATTAAGGTTATCTATTTCATCTTGATCTATAATGACCCCACATCTAGATTCACTTAAATTTTCTTTGTATTCTTTATATGAATAAACACTGTCATATAATCTTTTACTAAGAGTACATTGATTTTTGTTTTTACAGCCATTACAAACGTAAGGAGGTTTTAACAATTTTTGGCAGTTTTCTTTTTGATAATGTGGGCAATGATTTTGATCACATTTAATTCCTTTTACTCTGAATTCACATTTATGTCTATAAATACAATCAAAGAAAGGTCTACCTACTGCGCCTGTATTTTTAGTAACATAATGATTCCTTATTTCTCTTGATACAGTAGTACAACTTTTTCCTATATTATTTCCTATTTGTTTAAATGAAAGGTTGTTATTTAAGCCTTTTTCTATTTCAAATCTTTCATCTAATGATAAATGCTTATTTTTCATATTCAAAACTCCTTTCATTTTATAAGCACCATCAATAGGTTATTATAACTCTTGAACATTTAAATGCAACATTAGTTATTTGAATGATTAAATGCAACTATTTTCATTTTTTAGGTTGCATTTACTTTTTCAGTTCAGACATATATATTATTAGCCAAAATAAAACTTTTAATTATTTTAAAGCAAATTTATGTTAATATAATAGAGGGAGGTAGTTATGAAAAAATATAAAAAATTACTAGTAGCACTACTTAGTATTATTGCTATAACAATAGCAGGATACCAAATTACACCATCTTTAGGACAAATAACAGAACCTAGCAATACTGTCATTTCTACTGATGAAGAATCTAGTGTTTATTATCTAGATGTGGGACAAGGTAATTGCATTGTTATTAAATCTGGAAATGATGTTGTAATGTATGATACAGGAGATAATAATAGTGGAGAAACTATTGTTGATTGGCTCAATGCTAATGGAATTGAATCCATTGACTATTTAGTAGGAAGTCATCCTGATGCTGATCATATAGGAGGCATGGATACTGTTATTCTAAATACTGACGTTAAGAATATATATTTAACAGATCATATTTCTACTACAAAAACTTATAATGATGTACTAGATGCTATTGATGAAAAGAATCTAGAAATAACATTAGTTGAACCAAATAAAACTATTGATTTAGATAATGGAACTATTACCTTTTTAGCACCATTACATGAATATGATGAAAGTAATGATTCATCAGTTGTTATGCTATATGAAGATGGTTATCATCATAAATTTATTTTTACAGGCGATATTAGTAGTGGTGTAGAAAACGAATTATTAGATAATAATATTAATGTACAAGCAGATGTTTATTTAGTTGCTCATCATGGATCAAAATCATCTAATTCTACAAACTTTTTAAAAGCTGTTAATCCTTCTATTGCCATTATTTCAGTTGGAGAAAATAGTTATGGCCACCCCACTACCGA
This sequence comes from uncultured Bacilli bacterium, assembly GCA_904420615.1. Lineage (GTDB taxonomy): Bacteria > Bacillota_I > Bacilli_A > RF39 > UBA660 > Onthousia. The sequence continues at coordinate 2,166 of CAJFVY010000040.1, forward strand.
GGTAATTAATAGACTTAATGAACTTAATATTGAAACTTATCGAACTGATGAAAAAGGAACTATAAAAGTCATTAGTGATGAAAATGGCTTAACTGTTGAAACAGAAAAGTAAAAGGTGAAACAGATGCAAGAATTATATGTAGTTGAAAGTATTGACGAAGATAAGTACGTAAAATTAGAAAATTTAAATGATAAAAAGGTGACAAAAATATTACAGCTTAGTGCTCTACCCTTTACTATTAAAGAAAATGATATTTTAGAATATAAAGATCATGAATGGATATTACAAAAAGAAAAAACAGAGCTTAGAAAAAAAGAAATTCAAAATAAATTTGAACGTCTATTAAAAAAATAAAAGTGCTTTTTATTGATGATTTCTTAAATAGGATCAACATCATAAAGAGCACTTTTTTATTGTTTTTTTTAGAAGATATTCAAAACGCACTTTCGATATCCAACGATAAAAATCAAAAAGATTTAAGCAAAATTACTTAAATCTATTCTAATATGTTTTTCAAAACAATTGTTTTTGTTCTACTCATTTCTTTTAAAGTTGTAGAGATACCTTCATTACCGATACCAGAATGTTTCCAGCCACCAAATGGCATTTCAGCTGAACGGAAGAAACTAGCACCATTAATAACAGCTCCACCAACTTCTAAAGCATTGGCAACTTTAAAGGCTGTCTTCATGTCTTTCGTCATAACATTACCGCATAATCCATAACTACTTTGATTAGCCACTTCTATTGCTTCTTCTACTGTATCAAAGGTATAAACAGGAAGAACAGGCCCAAAAATTTCCATGTCTTTCATAACATCCATATCACGTGTAACATTATCTAAAATCGTTGGTTCAAAGAAAGCTCCATTTCTTCTACCACCATATACTAAAGTTGCACCAGCATCAATTGTTTGTTTTACTTGTTCTTCAACACGGATTGCTGCATGTTCATTAATTAGACAACCAATGTCAGCATCTTCACTTTGAGGCATAGCAACTTTCTGGCTAGAAACTGTCTCAACTAAACGTTTCATGAATTCTTCTTTAATTCCTCGTTGTACTAAAAAACGTTTACTAGCACAACAAACTTGACCCGTATTATATAATCTACCCCATACAATTTCTTTCATAGTTAAATCTAAATCAGCATCATCCATAACGATAAAGGCATCATTACCACCTAACTCTAACATTACATGAGTAATATTTTTGCTAGCATTTCCCATAACTTCTGCACCAACTTTAGTACTACCAGTTACACTAATTAAATTAATGCCTGGATGTTTAGCTAATTCGGCACCAGCTACATTACCATCACCAGAAATACAGTTTATAACTCCCGCAGGTACTCCTGCTTCCATCAATAGATCACAGTAAGTATGCAATGTTAAAGGATTATAAGTTGATGGCTTAACAATGACACTATTTCCCATGATAAGAGCGCTTGGCACTTTCTGACCAAATAAATCACATGGAAAGTTAAATGGAATAATACAACCAACTACGCCAAGTGGTTCTTGTTGAGTAATTTGGATTGTTTTTTCTTGGCCAGCTTCACTACCTGCTGGGATAACATTACCATAATCATGTTTAGCTTTTTCTACATAACCGCAAACAAAAGTCCTGGTATTACCAATTTCGATTCTAGCTTCTTTAATTGGTTTACCCGTTTCTTCTGATAATAATTGAGCTAATTCTTCTTTACGTGCTTCTACTAAGTCAACAAATTTACATAGAATTCTACCACGTTCATGAAGAGGTGTTGCTGCCCAAGCCTTTTGAGCTTTTCTAGCCTCTTTTACACACAAATCAACATCTTCTTTAGTAGAATTAGGAACAGTATCAAGTAATTTTCCAGTTGCAGGATTCGTAATTTCAATCACTGCTCCATTTGATGCATCTAAATGACGACCACCTATTAAATTCTTCATCAATTACTCCTCCCCAAATGCAGTAAAGGATAACATTAATCCACCACAAATATTTGCTGAATGTTCATCATAACCATATTCACCGAACGTAAAGATCGTTATAAATGGTACTCCGTGAGCTTCTTCTACTAGTTTATCATAAACTTCATTGATACGATCTCCGATACCTAATTTTCTACCACCACAGTGAATTAATACATATCCTGCTGGTTCAGTAGATAACTGACTCTTTACATCCCTAAGAGTAGCCTTTGTAGAATCAATTAATTCATCAACAGTAGCTTCTAATTGTAGAATAGCAGTCTTTTCTACAACTTTATTTCCTAAGTTAATTGTATCATCAGCAGTTGTTCTAGTACCTTGATCATCACCAAACATTGGATGTCTTACAACAGTTAAGTTTCCTAATGGATCTTTTACACCAAGTGGTTTTGTAATAGATGCTACTAATAAATTTTGGCCTTTTAAATCTTGTATTTTATTACCTGTCCATTCAGCATATTTTTTAAGTGCTGATACACCATCAATTTTTACTAATGTTCTGTTATTAGCAACTTCTGTAATTAATCCATAATTATCTGTTTCTCTATATGCTCCTGTATAAGATGTAACAATATCTGTATCTGTATAGAAGAAAGCAACTGCTACTCCATCATCAAATACTTCATCATTACAAAATACTTTCCATTTACCTTCTACAGTATCATCAGCAGCACTTCCGCCAAACATAGGAACACGACCAATAACATCTTGAATTCCCATTAAGTAATCTTCTTCTTCTTTAGGACTTGCTACCATATAGAAATAATTAGGTGAATAATATTCTCCAGCATTTTCTACAGCAGCACGTGCTACTTTACGACCGATTTCGCGAGCATTTTTACCAGCTTTAGAACAAGCAACACCTACATGCATATTCTTATCATCAAATGTCATCATACCAGAAAAACCATCTTCACTAGTAATAATACCATCATTAGTCATGATCATACCACTACTGGTACATCCAATAATAGGCATTGATTTCGCAACGCTTCTAGCACCACGAACAACTTCTTCTACATCATTTAGTACTGAACAGTACATCATACCTAATTTAGGTTTTAGTCCTCTCGTTGCTTCTCTTGCAGTTTCCTTTCCTGATTGAAAACTATCTTTTTGGGTAGAATACCCAACTTTTGTTTTTAACATATTTTATTCCTCCTCTATTCTTTTTTATTCATAGGCTTCTTCATATAAAGCAAGAATATCTTGTTCACTTACTTCACGTGGATTACCTGATGTACAAATATCATTAATAGCTTGATGAGCTAATTTAGATAAAGCATCATGTGGAATACCAATTTCTTTTAAGGTTTGTGGTATACCAACTTCTATGGCTAGAGATCGTACTTTATCCACTAATTCAGCAATCACGGTATCATCATCCTTATCTTGAATTTCAACTCCAAGTACTTTAGCCATGTCCCGGAAACGATCAGGGCAAGACTTAGCATTAAAGTTTAAAACATGCGGTAGTAAAAGTGCATTAGCTAAACCATGTGGTGTATCAAAAAATGCTCCTAAAGAATGAGCCATCGAATGAACAATACCCAAACCAGCATTCGAAAATCCCATGCCCGCTATATATTGTCCATAAGCAACACCTTCAATAGCTCTACTGTCTTTTTTATTAACAGCATCTGCTAAATTATGATAAATCAAACTCATAGCTTGCAAATGGAACATATCCGTCATTAGCCAAGCTGCTTTTGTCGTATAACCTTCCATAGCATGAGTAAGAGCATCCATTCCTGTAGCAGCAGCTAAAGACTTAGGCATAGTACTCATTAATTCTGGATCAATGATAGCTGCTAACGGAATATCATGTGGATCTACACAAACCATTTTCTTTTGTCTCGCATCATCAGTAATGACATAATTAATCGTTACTTCTGAAGCAGTTCCTGCTGTAGTAGGTAAAGCCATTAATGGTAATCCCATATTTTTAGTATCAGCAGTGCCATCTAAACTAACTACATCTGAAAATTCTGGATTAGTTGCAATAATACTAATACACTTAGCAGTATCAATAACACTTCCTCCACCAACTGCAACAATCAAATCTGCATTAGATCTTCTTAAAAGTTCTAATCCTTCTTGGACATTCTTAACATTAGGATTTGGCTTTATATCAACATAAAGTTCAAAAGGGATTTGTTGATGCTTTAATAAATCTAATACTTTATCAGCAACTCCTGCTTTCAAAAGTGCTTGATCTGTTACAAAAAATACTTTTTTATATTTTCCAGCAGATATTTCATCAAGTAACTTTTCCCTAGAATTATACCCAAAATAAGAAGTCCCATTTAGAATAATTCTATTAACCATAAAAACATATCCTCCTATTATCAAGTATAACATGTTTAAAATAAAAAATCGACATAAAATTAAAAAAGAATACTTTAGTTTACAAAAAAGACTTTATCAATTATGGATAAAGTCTTTTATAAACAAAAAAAATCTTGGCGACTTCCTATTTTTGCTAACACTATCGTCGGCGTTAAGTGGCTTAACTTCTGTGTTCGGAATGGGAACAGGTGTACCCCACTTGCTATCGTCACCAAGAAAATATTAGAGAAATAATTCTCTGAAAACTTAGATACTGTGTACATCAAATTAATAATAGGGTTAAATCCTCGATCTATTAGTACTAGTCAGCTCAACATGTCACCATGCTTCCACCTCTAGCCTATCAACCAGATAGTCTTTCTGGGATCTTACTATATAAAATATGGGAAAACTCATCTTAAAGTTGGCTTCCCGCTTAGATGC
>CAJFVY010000041.1 GCA_904420615.1 uncultured Bacilli bacterium
AAAGAAGATGCTATACAATGTTCAATATGGGCTTCCATAGAAGATTTACAAAGAGAGTTTTTCATGTTAATAATACCTTTCCAATGTCTTAGAATATAATTTTTATATTCGGTTATTTTTTGTTTTCTAGCCTCACTAGTTTTACTTTCAATTAATTGATCCATTTCTTTAATAAATTCTTTTTTATTTTCTTTTTCATAAATAATATTAGCGATAGTTAATCTTAAATCTTTATCATTAGTAGAACGATTTATCTTTTGTTTCACATGAAATTCACAAGTATTAATTATAACTTTATTATTAGAATATAACTTTAATTCAGATGCTCCTGATAATATCCAAGAACCAGCATCACTTAATAAATTAATAGTATTTATTTTTTCAAAATTATAAATCATATAAATTTCATTTATAAACTCTTTCCAAGGTTTATCTGATGAAGTAAGAAAGGTATGCTTACCAATTAATCTACTTCTTTTACCTTTTCTTTTAATACCGGTAAAAGTAATAAAGCACTTACTCATAATCCACTTTTTCTTATTAGGATTTAGTTTGTCCTGTTTATGAATCCATTTCTCATCTACCATAACATATAAAGTTTGATTGGTTTCTATTTCATCATAATTAATTTTTCTTATCTTCATTTCTTGTTTAAACTTATAAATTGTTTGTTTAGGAATAGATTCCTTTAGACGATTTTTCAAATTTAAAATATCTAAAGGAGAATATCTACTAGTGTGATTAGGATTAGTAACAACAGAATTTTGAACGAGAATAGCTCTTATAATTGGATCATAATTTTTATAAGCTTCTAGTCCTAATATATCATCAACATAAAAATAGTATTCACCAGTTAATTTATTTTGATATAAAGTTCTATAGAAAGTAATAGTACCAAATATAGTAACAATAGTTCTTTTAACATTAGATTTATTAATATAATATTTATCTTTTCTCTTACTAGAATTTTTAAATACTTTATCTATAGATTCAAAGTAATTAGAAAGAAATGTAATACTTATTTCATTCATGAGATTTTGAAATTCTAAAAAAATATTAACATATCTATTTTTAGTAGTATTCATAATAAATTTATTTAATAATTCACTTAATTTGTTTTTTAAATTAGAAATTATTTGCTTAATTAAAAAATTTTCTGTACTAATATTTAGAATTTGTGGTAACATATACATATGAAAGAACTCCTTTATTTTATTGTTATTTATAGGTATATTATACCACGAGTTCTTTCATTTTTTTTATTTTCCGATAAATTTAGACTCCGAAATAAATAATTTAATTGCGTTAATAAGTACAAAATGCTATACTAATATTAGAAAATAGTAGGTGAAAGCATGAAAAAACAGAAGATATTCATAATGGGTGTAATATTTGTAAGTTTTATCTTAGTATTAATGGTTAGCTTTGCACTTTTCAGTTATAGTCAAACTGGTAGTTATGAAAATAAAATTACTACAGCTACAATAAAATTTGACTTTTCAGAAGATGGAACTATTAACTTAACTAATACAATTCCAACAGAAGACAGTGTTGGTCTTGCTCAAAGTGCTTATACATTTACAGTTACTACTAGTGGTGGAACAGTTCCATTAACATATAAACTTTATTTAGATGATATTACAAAATCAGTAACATCTAGTACGAGTAGTGCTTTAGCAACTAAATATATAAGATATGAATTGAAGAAAAATGGTTCCCGTATTGCTTTAGCAAATTTGCCAACAACTACCTTACTTTCTAATAGTCCCATGTTATTACACACGGCTACAATTCAAGCTAATTCAACAGATAAATATGAACTTAGGTTATGGCTTGACTATGATGCTGGAAATGATGCACAATCTAGAAAGTTTCAAGGACAAATAAGATTAGTAGCTAATCAGACATAGATATGGTTAATGTAGCCATATCTTTAATTTTTTGTCATTTTTTTGGGTAGACATTTTCTTGAAAGAATGAATTTAGAAAACTTACAATATAACTAGAAGGAGAGATTAAAATGTTTTCTAAATTTAGTGAAGAAGCTCAAAAAGTATTAATAATGGCTAGAAGTGAAATGAAAAGTTTAAAACATCCTTATGTAGGAAGTGAACATTTGTTACTAGCTATATTATCTATGAAAGAATTAGATTTAACCAAAAAATTAAATCAATACGGTTTAACTTATAAAGCATTTAAAGATGAATTGATAAAAGTAGTAGGAATAGGAAAAGAATGTAATGATTGGTTTTTATATACACCTTTATTAAAAAGAGTAATAGAAACAGCAATTTTAGAAAGTAAAGAAAGAAAAGAAACAGAAGTAAGTGTTGTTCAATTATTTTTGTCATTACTAGATGAGGGTGAGGGAATTGCTATTCGTCTTTTAATAGGAATGAATATAGATATTGATGAATTATATAAAGAATTTGCAGATTCTTTTGGAGAGAAAAAAGGTGTATTACATAAAAAGTTATTAATTGAAGAATTTTCTGTTAATTTAAATAAGAAAGCTGCTGCCAATGAAATTGATCCTGTTATTGGTCGAGATGAGGAATTAAATAGATTAATTGAAATATTAGGACGACGTAGTAAAAATAATCCATTACTTTTAGGAGAAGCAGGTGTAGGTAAAACAGCGATAGTAGAAGAATTGGCTAGGAGAATTGTAGATGATAACGTTCCTAAATTTTTAAAGGGAAAAGTAATATTATCGATGTCTATGGCTGGATTAGTAGCTGGTACTAAATATAGAGGTGAGTTTGAAGAAAGAATTGGAAAAATGCTGCATGAATTAGAAAGTACTGATAATTTTATTGTCTTTATTGATGAAATTCATACATTAGTGGGTGCTGGTGGAGCTGAAGGTGCTATTGATGCTTCTAATATTTTAAAACCAGCTTTAGCACGTGGTAAATTAAGACTTATAGGTGCAACAACTGTTGCAGAATATCATGAATTTATTGAAAAAGATAAAGCGTTAAATAGAAGATTTCAAATTATATTAGTAGAAGAACCTAGTTATGAAAAAACAAAAGAAATATTAAGAAAATTAAAGCCATTATATGAAGCATATCATTCAGTAGAAATTAGTAATGAAATATTAGGTCTAATTGTGGATCTTTCTAATACTTATATTTATGATTATTATCAACCAGATAAAGCTATTGATATTTTAGATGAAGTATGTATTAAAGCATCCTTAAAACAAAATAAAAAAGATTATCAGTTATCAAAGGTTACAAAAGAATTGAAAAAAGTAATTAAAGATAAAAAAGCAGCTATTCTAGCTCAAAACTTTAAAAAGGCAGCTAAATTAAAACAACATGAAAAATTATTAACGACTAAGAAAAATAATTTGGAAATGGAAATGATGAGTAATATAAAGCCTAAAAAAATAACAAAAGAAATGTTAGCAGAAGTGATATATTTAAAAACAAAAATACCAGTTTATGAAATAACGAAGGGGAGTGAAGATGTTTTAAAAAACTTAGAATTTAAACTAAAGGAAAAAATTATTGGTCAAGATGATATTATTAAAGACTTATGTAATCATACGAAGAAAGTACAATTAGGATTTCAAACAAAGCCTAAAATTCATAGTTTTTTATTGAGTGGACCAACTGGAGTGGGTAAAACCTATTTAGTCAAAGAGTTTGCTCGTATTCTTTATGGTACTGATAATTTTATTCGTCTAGATATGAGTGAGTATAGAGAAGAACATTCAGTTAGTAAGATTATAGGCTCACCGCCTGGATATGTAGGTTTTGATACGCATTTTACTATCTTGGATCAAATTAGATTACATCCGCATTCAGTTTTATTATTAGATGAAATAGAAAAAGCTTCTCCTGCCGTATTAAAATTGTTTTTGCAAGTTATGGATGAAGGATATTTAAAAGATTCGAAAGGAAGAAAAGTTAGATTTGATCATATTTTTTTGTTCTTAACTTCTAATCTTGGAAGTAATAAAAATGACGTTGGTTTTCTATCATCAGAGAATAAAGTAAGCAGTGAATTAGAAAATTATTTAGGTGTTGAATTTATTAATCGAATCGATAAGATTTATCAGTTTCATTCTTTAACTAATGCAGATATAAAAAAGATTATAGACTTAAAACTATCATCATTAAAAGAAGCATTTGCTAAAAAGAAAATTACAGTTACAATATCAACAGAACTTGTGGAAAAAATTATTCATGATTCAAATTATAAAAAATATGGTGCAAGACAATTAGACAAAGTAATTGACGATTTAGTAACTCCTTTTATTGTAGATGCATGGTTTAAAGGTAAGAAAGAAGTAGTATTATAAAAAATTACTTTTTTAAGTAATTTTTTTGTATGGTAGGAAAGATATATATAGCAAAAGGCAAATCAAAAAAATTAATATAATTATAAATAATAGGTTTAAAAAAATAGAATTGTATGATTAAAGTTAAAAATAAAACTTTTGTTGTTTTATTCGCTCTTTGAAAATTAACTAGTTACATCTTCTTCTATTCATGTTATAATATTTTTATCAATAAAAACCCATATAATATATGATGTAAGGAGGTGTTTAATATGAAAATATATAATACTTTAACTAAACGGATAGAAGAGTTTAAACCGATTACGGAAGGTCAAGTTTTAATGTATACATGTGGTCCCACTGTTTATTATTTTGCTCATATTGGTAATTTGCGTACCTATATTTTTGAGGATACTTTACAAAAAACATTGGAATATATTGGTTATCATGTTAAACGAGCTATGAATATTACTGATGTTGGTCATATGAGTGGAGATAATGACAATGGGGAAGATAAAATGTTATTGGCTTCTAATAAAGAAGGTAAGAGTGTAAATGAAATAGCGACATTTTATACGGAAGCTTTTAAAAAAGATTGCACTCGTCTTAATATTAAATGGCCTGAGATTGTTGAAAAGGCAAGTGATCATATAGATTATTATATTTTTATGATAGAAAGATTATTAGAAAAAGGCTTTGCTTATATTAGTGCTGGTAATGTTTATTTCGATGTATCTAAAATGCCTCATTATTATCAATTATCTGGAAAAAATCAAGATGAATTGTTAGTAGGAGTTCGTGATACAGTAGAAGAAGATAAAAATAAACATCACCCAGCAGACTTTGGCCTTTGGTTTACTAGTTCTAAGTTTTCTAATCAATTAATGCAATGGGATTCCCCATGGGGAAGAGGATATCCTGGTTGGCATATTGAATGTTCGGGTCTTGCTTGCCAATTTTTAGGAGAGAGAATTGATATTCACTGTGGTGGAGTTGATAATATTTTTCCACATCATACTAATGAAATTGCTCAAAGTGAAGCTTTTTTAGGACATAAATGGTGTAATTATTGGATGCATGGTGAGTATTTAAATGATAAGAGTGGAAAAATGAGTAAGTCAAAAGGCGGTATATTAACACTAGATGACTTAATAGCAAAAGGCTTTCAGCCAATTCATTATCGCTATTTTTGCTTGAATTCTCATTACCGTAAAACATTAACTTTTTCTTTTGAAAACTTAGAAGGTGCTAAAAATGCCTATCAAAAATTAAAAAATAGAGTTATGTCTTTAAAAGAAGAAGGTTTATTAGATGAAGAAGCTATTAAAAAATATCAAAATGCTTTTCAAGATGCCATAAGTGATGATTTAAATACAGCTCAGGCTTTAACTGTTTTATATGATGTTTTAAAAAGTGAACTTAATGATAATAGCAAGCGTTATTTAATTAGTGATTTTGATAAAGTTTTAAGTTTAGATTTATTAAAAGAAGAGAAACTAATGATTGATGATGAAATTAAAAAGAAAATTGCACAACGTGATTTAGCAAAGAAGCAAAAAAATTTCAAAGAAGCAGATGCTATTCGTGATGAATTACTAAAAGAAGGAATTGTACTGATTGATACTAGAGAAGGTACAGTATATAAGAGGAGGGATTAAATGTATTATACATCAATAGGCTATTTTTTGATTTTTGCAGCATTAATTATTACGATAATAGCCGATGTTTTTTTAAGAACTAGATATAGTAAATATCAAAAAGTAAAAAATAAAAGTGAAATTACAGGGGCAGAAGCTGCAAGACAAATTTTAGCAGCTAATGGATTAGAAAATGTCTATGTTGTTGAAACCAAGGGATATTTAAATGATCATTATGATCCACGTCAAAAAGTAGTTAGACTTTCTACTAAAGTCTATCATGAAGCTAGTATAGCCTCAGTGGCAGTTGCCGCTCATGAATGTGGTCATGCAATTCAAGATAAAGAAAATTATTTACCTATGAAAATTCGTTCTTTTCTTGTTCCATTTGCAAGTTTTGGGACTAGATTTGGTTATATTGCTGTTTTAATAGGATTATTATTTGGAGCTTTTAATATTGCATGGATTGGAGTATTTCTTTTAGGCTTTATTCTATTATTTCAACTTGCAACTTTACCAGTTGAGTTTGATGCTTCAAGACGTGGTAAAAGTATTCTAAAAAAAGAGCATATCTTAGATACGAATGAAAGTGTTGGTGCTAGTAAAGTATTAACTGCTGCAGCTATGACATATGTAGCATCCCTACTTAGTACTGTCTTCGATTTATTACGTTTAGTTTTATTATTAACAAATAACAATGATAGATGATAATTCATCTATTTTCTTTGAGGTGATTTTTTGAAAACTATTGAGATCAATTCTTTAGTATTAGCTTATTTAGGTGACAGCATATATGAAGAATATACAAGACTATTTTTTATTAAAAAAGGACTAGCTTCAGTAAAAGAATTACAAAAAGAAGTTGTATTTTATGTTAAAGCACCAACGCAAGCTTATTTTCTAAAGAAGTTATTAGATCAAAATTTTTTTAATGAAAATGAGTTAACTATTATTTATAGAGCTAGGAATGCTAAAGGACATAAAGCTCCGAAAGGTTCTTCTATTATTGCTTATAAAAAAGCTACGGCATTAGAAGCAGTGATAGGATATTTGTATCTTGAAAAAGAATATGAAAGAGTGTCAGAAATAATGAAAATAATATTGGAGGATAAAGATGTTAGCGTACGGTAGAAATGTAGCAGAAAAAATTTTAAAAGATGAAAATTTAAGAAAAAAAGTAAAAACTATTTTTATAGAGAAGAACTTTTTTCAAAAGATTGATAGTGTTTGGTTAAAAAATGAAAAATTGCCCTTAAAAGTAGTAGAAAAGAAAGAATTGGATCGTTTGTCAAATGGAAAACATCAAGGTATAATCATCGATATGGAGGACTATCAATATACTCCAATCACGGATTTATTTAAGGAAGATATTTCTTTCATTTTAATATTAGATCATATAGAAGATCCTCATAATTTAGGTGCTATGATTAGAACTGCTGTCGCAGCTGGTGTGGATGCTATCATTATGCCAAGCGATCGCCAAGTAGGTGTAAATGCTACGGTTTTAAAAGCCAGTGCTGGCACACTATATGATACTAAAGTTGTTCAAGTAGTTAATTTGAATCATACAATAGAGTTACTAAAAAAAGAGGGATTCTGGTTTTATGGCGCTGCTATGAATGGTGAAGATTATCGTAAAGTGGATTATGCTTCTAAAGTTGCTCTTGTTATTGGAAATGAAGGTAAAGGATTAAGTAAATTAATAACTAAGAATTGTGATTTTTTAATTTCAATTCCTATGAAAAATAATGTCGAAAGTTTAAATGCATCCGTTGCTTGTAGTCTTTTATTGTATGAGGTAGTCCGAAATAGAAAGTAGGATATATGAGTGGAAAAAAATATAATGATTATGAATTGCTTTATTTAATTGATTTCAATGATGAAGATGCTTTTAGAGTATTGAAAAATAAGTATCAACCAATTTGTTATGCTCTTTGTAAACAATATTATAAAGATTCATCAAAATCAGTTGTTAGTTATGAAGATTTACTATCAGGTAGTGAAGAAGCATTTATGCAAGCTTGTCGTACTTTTGATTCTAATCGTGATGTAACTTTTTATACTTATTTTGTGATGTGTCTTTCGAATAAATTGAATTCTTTTCGTCGAAAAGTATATCAAAAAAACAATGCTTTTTATTTAAATCATCAACCCTATGATTATGATATTGAAGACTATTATGCTGATCGCTGTAACGAATTTATGGTAGAAGATAGTGCTTCTATATTTGATTTTCTATCATTAGAAGATAGTGTTAAAGAGTATTTATATCATAATGATCCTTTTTCATCACGTATTTTTATGTTGCGAATGAGTGGGTTAAAATATAAAGAAATTGCTAATATTTTAGAAATAACAGATAAGACAGTGACACAGCAGATACAAACAGTACGTCGTGATTTAAAAAAAATATTAGATTGAAAAAACAGATAAATTATCGTACAATTATAATAGGTGAGGTATATGAGAAAGACATTAGATGACTGGATGCATGAATATCATAATTTAGATGAATATCAATCTATGTTTTATTTGATGTCTCTTACTATGAAATATATTCATTCTCATAATTATCAAATTACTAATTTTAATCCTAATAAAATTGTATTTGAAACTAGTGATGATGTTACATCTCATCCTGAAACATATGTTATCTATCAGAATATTGAATCATTTGGTGATGATCCTGTTAAAGATATGCATAATAATATGTATAATTTAGCTTTTTTACAAGTAGGAATTTATTCTTCGACATTACCATATTTAAAACCAGATTTTTTAAAAGAAAACTTTAATCAATTTAAAGCATTTCTTCCAGAAGATGATATTATCTATTATCAACGAGTCTTAGTAAATAATAATTACTTTTATTATAACGATTATCGTGATCAAAAGAATCAACAACAAATTGATGCTTTGACTAAGCAAACAAATTCTGGATCAGGAGATCGATCTAAAACTTCTCAGTTAACAAAAGCAACAGCAGCTGGTAAACTTTATAATTTTGATGATAAAGATAATAATCCAATGGCTGCCTTTGTAAGTAGGTTTTTATTGCCATTCCTTGTTATTTCTCTTAGCTTATTAATACCTATTGCTGCTTTTATTTTTGGGCAATTTTCCTAATAAGAAAAGAATGCATTTAGACTTTGCATTCTTTTACTTTGTTTCTAAAAAAGATTTATAGGCTAGATAACCTTGATATAAATCATATTTACTGATTACTTCAAAAGGGGAATGCATAGATATGACAGGAATTCCGCAGTCTACTACTTGCATTCCTTTATTAGCTAGAATAAAAGCAATAGTGCCACCACCGCCAATATCTACTTTACCAAGTTCTGACATTTGATAAGTTACATGATTCTTTTCAAAAATATTTCTAACATAAGCCATAAATTCGGCATTAGCATCACTTGCTCCACTTTTACCACTGGATCCAGTATACTTTTGTAGCTCAATACCATACCCAATAAAAGATGAATTATGTAGTTCGCTTACACTTTGATAATTAGGATCTACACCTGCTCCTACGTCAGCAGATAACATTCTAGAATGATAATATATGGTAGATAGGGCACTAATACTATTTTGATTTAGCTTATCAAGAATTAAATTAATGAAATAATCAAAAGCATCTGATTGCATACTTGTATTACCAACACTACCTATTTCTTCTTTGTCTGCGAAGATACCAACTACTGTTTTTTGAGGTTTGTTGATATTAGTAAGTGCCTTTAATAAAGCATAAGCACATACGCGATCATCATGTCCATATGCAGCAATCATACTGCGGTCAAATCCTAAATGACGAGCTTTAAAAGCAGGCACGAGTTCTAATTCTGAACTACCAAAATCTATTTCCTCAATACCATAAGTTTGATTTAGTATTTCCATAACTTTTCTTTTAACGGCATTCTTATCTTCATCTTTAGGAATACTACCAATTAAAACATTTAAGCTTTCTCCATTAATTCCTTCTTTTAATGGTTTCTTTACTTGTTCGATAGCTAAATGTGGTAATAAATCGGTAATAGTGAAGACTGGATCATTTTCTTCTTCACCAATAGCAATTTCTATTTTTTCTCCATTAGGTTTTATAACAACACCATGAAGAGAAAGAGGAATAGTAGTCCATTGATATTTTTTAATACCACCATAATAATGAGTTTTAAAAAGTGCTAATTTCCCATCTTCATATAAAGGATTAGGTTTAAGATCGAGTCTTGGTGAATCAATGTGAGCTCCTACTACATTGATACCAGATTTTATATCTTCATCACCAATAATAGCTGCAAATATACTCTTATCATGGTTATTGAAGTATATTTTATCACCTGCTTTTAAACTACTTATGTTATTGATATTTCTAAAATTATTCTGTTCTAATTCGCAGATAATCTTTTTAGTAGCTTCTCGTTCTGTTTTGACTTGATTTAAAAAAGAAATATATTCTTGACTCAAATCAAAAATATTATCTTTTTGTTTCTCATCACATGTTAACCATCCACATTTTTTTTCATACATAAATTTTTCCATTTTTGCTTCCTCCATTCTATATTAGTATAACACGTAATCTTTAAAAAATGCATATCTAATCTATGACAAAAAAAGACTATCACTGTGATAATCTTTCATTTATTCATTAGCATTTTTAGAAATTTCTTCAATAGATTTTTGTTCTGCACTTAATAAAGCACCACTTGTCCAACTAGAAGTAAGACCAAAATCAATGTAAATTAATTGGCCAGACATATAAGAAAATATATCACTACCAATAGCTACTAAAGGGTATCCCATATCTTTTGGCTCTGCAGCATAACCATTCCAACTCTTTAAGAAGATATTAGAAATCATTTCTGCTCCTTCGTTTACATCTCCTTTAGGACTAGTAGATTTATTAAAATCTTCTGTTAAACCAGTAGTGGTATCCCCAGGATTAATAGCATTTAGACGAATCCTTTTATCAATAAATTCTTTTGACATACACTTATAAGTGACATAAGACTCTAGACACTGTTTAGAGAATACATAAGCACTTTGAATTAGTTCAGGATGATTATGATACCATGTCATAGCTTCATCCCAATCTTTAATATTAATTAATTCAATAGCTTTGTCATATACTTGTTGCCAACCAAAACCACCAACAGATGAAATAAAGGTAACAGAACTATGTTCACTCATACGATCAAGTAATTGTTCAGTTATATATTTCTGACTAAAGAAATTAACTTGTTGAACTAACAATTCTCTTCCTTTAAAATAAGCAATACCATGACATAAGAATAATGCATCAATCTTATCTGGTAATTCCTTAAGTACTTTGTCAATATCTTCTTTTTTACTTAAATCTGCTTGAAAAGCTTTCGTAACATTTAATGAAATAGGATCTTTGTCTATAGCATATACATTTGCTCCTAATTCTATTAATAATTCTGTAGCAGCTTTACTCATTCCAGAAGCTGATCCTGTGATTACGACGTTTTTTCCAACGTATCCAAATAATTTTTTTAAATCCATATCCATCCTCCTTATGATGTAATTTTATTATATCACAAAATATAAAAACAATTCCAAAAAATATAATTACAAGCAAAAAATAATTTAATTTAAACTATCATATTTTTTTGCTATTTAGGCTTCTTTTTGGTATACTATAATGCAAGAGTGAGGGATGGTTTATGGATAAAATAATTGTTAAAGGTGCACGTGAAAACAACTTAAAAAATGTTAATATAGAATTACCAAAAAATAAATTAATTGTCATGACTGGTGTCAGTGGCAGTGGTAAAAGTAGTTTAGCTTTTGATACTATTTATGCAGAAGGACAAAGAAGATATGTAGAAAGTTTATCTGCATATGCTAGACAGTTTTTGGGTGGAACAGATAAACCAGATGTTGATAGTATTGAAGGTTTAAGCCCTGCAATTAGTATTGATCAAAAAACAACTAGTAAAAATCCACGAAGTACTGTTGGTACAGTTACAGAAATATATGATTATTTAAGACTTTTATTTGCTAGAGTAGGAACTCCTTATTGTCCAACTCATCATGTTCCAATTAAAAATCAAAGTGTAGAAGAAATGGCTAATAAAATATTAGAATATCCTATTGGTACTAGAATTATTATTTTATCACCAGTAATTTATGGTCAAAAGGGAACTCATAAAGATTTATTACAAGATTTACAAAAAGATGGGTATGTTAGAGTTCGAATTAATGGTGAAATGTATGATTTAAATGATAATATTACATTAGATAAGAATAAAAAATCTAATATAGAAGTAGTGGTAGATCGAATTGTTCTAAAAGAAGATGTTAGAGGAAGATTGGTGGATAGTCTTGAAATAGCTACTAAACTTAGTAATGGTAAAGTAGTTGTTGATTTTATGGGAGATAAGGAAGTTGTTTTTTCTGAATCTTTTGCATGTCCTTATTGCGATTTTTCTTTACCTGAATTAGAGCCTAGAATTTTTAGTTTTAATGCACCATATGGTGCTTGTCCTGATTGTAAAGGACTAGGAGTGAAATTAAGAATTGATCCTGATTTAGTTATTCCTAATGAAGATTTAAGCCTTAAAGAAGGAGCAATTGTAACTCTTGGTGATGATATAGATAGTATTTATTTTAAAAAATTAGAATGTGTTTGTAATCATTATCATATTGATTTAAATAAGCCATATAAGAATTTAACCGAGAGGGAAAAGAGTTTAATTTTATATGGTAGTGATGAAGTTATTGATTTCAAATATTATTCTAAGAGTGGTAAATTATTTAATCAACGTGATTTTTATGAAGGAATTATTCGCAATCTAGAACGTCGTTATATGGAAACTACTAGTACTTGGATTAGGGATTGGCTAGAACGCTTTATGGTTGAACATGTCTGTGAAACTTGTAATGGTGCAAGATTAAAAGATGATGTGCTATCCGTTTTAGTAGGTGGCAAGAACATCTATGAAGTTACTTGTATGAGTATTAAAGATTTAATTCCTTTTTTTCAAGATCTAAAGTTATCAGAAGAACAAAAACAAATATCTGATTTGTTATTAAAAGAAATTAATTCTAGACTAAGTTTCTTAAAAAATGTTGGACTAGACTATTTAACACTAGCAAGAAGTGCTGGTACTTTATCAGGAGGAGAATTACAAAGAATAAGACTTGCGACTCAAATTGGTTCTCAGCTTACAGGAGTTTTATATGTTTTGGATGAACCAAGTATTGGACTTCATCAACGTGATAATGATCGTTTAATTGCATCATTAAAACAAATGCGTGATTTGGGAAATACTTTGATTGTAGTAGAACACGATACAGACACTATGTTAGCAGCAGATTATTTAGTAGATGTAGGTCCAAGAGCAGGAGATGCTGGTGGGGAGATAGTTGCTTGTGGAACGCCAGAAGAAGTAATGGCTAATGAGAATAGTTTAACTGGCCGATACTTAAGTGGTAAAGAATGTATTGAGATTCCTAAAAAAAGAAGAAAAGGGAATAAAAAATTTATTACTATCAAAGGGGCAAGTGAAAATAATTTAAAAAATATAGATGTCAAAATACCACTTGGAACTTTCACCTGTATAACTGGTGTTAGTGGAAGTGGTAAGAGTAGTTTAATTACAGAAACATTAGTAAAGGCTGTATCTAATTATTTATATAAAAATAAGGAAAAGCCAGGTAAACATAAGAAAATACTAGGTCTCGAAAATATCGATAAGCTAGTAGATATTTCTCAAAATCCTATTGGAAGAACACCACGGAGTAATCCTGCTACTTACACAGGAGTATTTGATGATATTAGAGAATTATTTACTACTACTAAAGAAGCAAAATTATATGGATATCAGAAAAATCGTTTCTCTTTCAATGTTAAGGGGGGGAGATGTGAAGCTTGTCATGGAGATGGTGTTAAAAAAATAGAAATGCATTTCTTACCAGATGTTTATGTTCCATGTGAAGTTTGTCATGGTACTAGATATAATCAAGAAACTCTTAAAATCACTTATAAAGGTAAAAATATTGCAGATGTTTTGGAAATGCGTGTTAGTGAAGCATTAAAGTTCTTTGAAAATCATAATAAGATAAAAAATAAATTACAAGTACTAGAAGACGTTGGACTTGGATATATTAAATTAGGACAAAGTGCACCTACTTTATCAGGTGGAGAAGCTGAAAGAGTAAAACTAGCCAAAGAATTACAGAAAAAAGCAACAGGTAAAACCTTATTTGTATTAGATGAACCAACAACTGGGCTACATACAGATGATATTAAACGCTTGCTTGCAATTTTACAAAAAATAGTAGATAATAAAGATACCGTAATAGTGATTGAACATAATTTAGATGTAATTAAATGTGCAGATTATATTATTGATTTAGGTCCAGAAGGTGGAGATGGTGGCGGTACCATAGTAGCCCAAGGAACTCCACTTGAAGTTTCTCAAACAGAAGGATCTTATACGGGTGCATTTTTAAAAAAAATATTAGAGAAAGAGGGTAAGCCTTCTAATGAATAAGAATCCAGTCAAAAAAAATAGACAACGATTAAGTAAATTATTAGAACTAGTATTATGTATTGTTGTTTACTTTTTAGTTTTTTATACAATGTCTATCTTTTTTAAATCTTTTCATCTTGATCCTAATCATCCATTTATTTTTTCCTTTTTAGCTACTATGATTATATTTATTTTAAATCAAACTATTAAACCATTACTTGTTACTTTAACAATTCCTATAACTGGAATTACTCTTGGTTTATTCTATCCATTTATTAATCTTTTTATCTTAAAACTAGCAGATTGGATTTTGGGTAGTCATTTTAATCTTTCTAATTTTTGGATTGCCTTAGTCGTTTCTATTTTAATATCTATTATTAACTTAATGATTGATAACTTACTTATTAAGCCAGGAGTTAAAAGGATTATAAAAAATGGATAGGGTAGCACTTTCTATAGGTAGTATAAATATCTATTGGTATTCTATTTTTATTTTAATAGGTGTTTTAATAGGAAGTTTAATTGTTTATTTAGAAGCTAAAAAACAAAAATTAGACAAAGAACAACTTGTTAATTTAGTATTTTATACTTTAATTTTTTCTTTTCTTGGAGCAAGACTTTATTATGTTATTTTTAATTTAGATTACTATTCTAGTCATGTAATAGAAATACTTTATATTTGGAATGGTGGCTTAGCTATTCATGGGGGAATTGTTGCAGCTTGCATTTTTCTTTTCTATTATACAAAAAAGAATCATATTAACACCTTAAAATTACTTGATATTTTGGTATTAGGATTAATTATTGGTCAAGTGATAGGAAGATGGGGTAACTTTTTTAATGGTGAAGCATATGGCCCTATAGTTACGGAAGAATTTTTAAAGAATCAATATCTTCCTTCTTTTATTATTGATGGTATGTATATAAATGGCAATTATCATATGCCAACATTCTTATATGAATCTTTGTGGAATCTAATAGGATTTTTTCTATTATTATTAATACGTAAATTTGCTAAAATTAAAACAGGGCAATTAACTGGTTTTTATTTAATGTGGTATTCTGTTATTCGTTTTATTATAGAAGGATTTAGAACAGATAGTTTAATGTTAGGACCCCTTAAAATGGCTCAGATAGTATCTATTATTTTATTCTGTATTGGTTTGTATTTGTTTTTTATTAAGAAAAAACGTAAATTATATAGAGAGGACGATATATATGAAAAAGTATGATATTGGTATTATTGGTTGTGGTGTTGCAGGAATGACAGCGGCTATTTATTTAAAAAGAGCAGGTTTTTCTTGTATTATCTTTGAAGGAAGTGTTCCTGGAGGGCAAATTATTTCTAATGGTAATATAGAGAATTATCCTGGTTTTTCTTCTATTAAAGGAACTGACTTAGCTCTTTCTATTTTGAATCAAGTATTAGCCTTAAAAATTGATATTATTTATAGTAAAGTAAAAGATATTCTTCTTCAAGATGGTAAAAAACAAATTGTTAGTGAAAAAGAAACAGTTCTTGTGGATAAAATAATTTTAGCTACTGGTAGGATTCCAAGAATGTTAGGCGTTCCAGGAGAAGAAAAATTTAGAGCAAAAGGAATTAGTTATTGCGCTGTTTGTGATGGAGCCTTATATAAAGATAAAAATGTTATTGTTATAGGTGGTGGAGATAGCGCTATAGAAGCTACTATTTATCTTAGTAATTTAGTAAAACAAGTAACATTAATTCATAGAAAAGATACTTACCGTGCTAAGAAATATTTACTTGATAGAATGAAAGAATTAGAAAATATTCATTATTTGAAAGGCGAAGTAAAAGAGTTCAGAGGAAAAGATAAGCTAGAAAAAGTAATACTAAAAGATGGAGAAGAACTATCTATTGATGGGGCTTTTATTATGATTGGTCAAGTTCCAAATACAAAGTTTTATGAATCTTTATCTCTAGAATTAGATGATAATTACTTTGCAGTAGATGAAAATTACGAGACATCAATAAAGGGAATTTATGCAATAGGTGATTGTATCAAGAAAGAATCATACCAAATTGTAATTGCGATGGGGGAAGCAGCTAAGTGTGCCATTCATATTTCAAAGGAGAGTAGTCATCATGAATAATAAAAAAGTATTAGTTTTTGGAGGTGGAACAGGTCTTTCTTATTTGCTTAAAGGCCTAAAAGATTTTCCTGTTGATATCACAGCTGTAATAACAGTATCTGATAATGGAAGAAGTACTGGTAAATTAAGGGAAGAGTTTCATATTCCAGCAGTAGGAGATATTAGAAAGGTTATTACTAATCTATCTAAGACAGATGATAATATAAAAAAAATGTTAGAATATCGCTTTGATACTACGAGTGATTTAAATGGACATGCTTTAGGAAATTTAGTTTTAACATCTTTAATTAATATTACTGGTAGTTTAAAAACAGCAATAGAAGAACTATCTACACTGCTTGATGTAGAAAATAAAGTATTACCTTTAACAGAAGATTCAGATGTAACCTTAATGGCTGAGATGAATGATCATCAAATAATAGAAGGAGAAAGTAATATTACGAAATATCCTAGTAAAGTAAAAAAGTTATATTATAAAAAGGAACCGCATATAGTTCCAGATGTAATAAAAGCGATAAAAGAAGCAGATTTAGTGTTACTTAGTATGGGAAGTCTTTAT
>CAJFVY010000042.1 GCA_904420615.1 uncultured Bacilli bacterium
ATAGTGTCTCAAAATAAGAATAGGGTGAAAGAACTCTATTCTTTTTGTCGTCTAAAAGAGGTGATATAACTAGTAGAAAAATGTCAAGATATGTGATAAATATAAAGTAAGATAAAAGAACATACTAAAGAAGAGGTAGAATATGAAAAAGAAAAAATTAATATTAGTAGCAATCCTATTAGTAATAACATTAAATATGAATTACTTAGGATTTGCTGGAAAGAAAATAACAATAACAAGTAAAGAATATCAAACAGGAAATAGTAGTAATTTAGTCTTAGATAAAATACTAAGTGATAATGAGCTAAAGATTGAGATTCCTCATATGTTTAACTATGCTAGTAATGAAAATTATGTTTACCATGATGAGTGGGGATGGTTTACTACATTAAATGATCAAAATTATGTAACAACAGGATTATATAGTAATCAAGATGAAGATGGAACAACTTATTATTATAGAGGAGATGTAAATAATAATAATTTACAATTTGGAGCCTTTGATGAAGATTATTATGTCTATCATGTATCAGGATATGTTGATCAATATTATCAAAGTATAGAAAGTTGTCAAAAAGCTGGAAATAGTAATTGTAGCCAAGTAAAATTAGCTAAAATATTTCTTGATCAGAACGTTACCTATCAGGTAATTCGTTCGAGTGATATTGCAAGAGCTAAACAAACAGCAGAACTAATTAATGAAGGTAATCATAGACCCATTATTTATACTAGTCTTCTAAGAGAACAAAATAAGGGAGATTATAATGGAAAATTAAAGAGCAAAGTTTCAACTCATGACTATCATATACAAGTTTATGAACAATATCCTAATGGTGAATCTTTACTAGATCTTTACTTTCGAATGAAAGAATTATTAATTAAGATGAAAGATTGGGATCAAAATTTGCTTGTTACACATCGTGGAGTAATTAATATGTTTTATTATTTGATGAATGAGAAGAAACCTGATTTATGTAAAGAAAAATATAATGTAGATTTTGCTTCTATACATTAATTAGATTTAAAAAAGAAAAAAATAGAAAGGATATATTAATATGGAAAGAAAAAATAAAGAAGAGTTAATGAAAGAAAGAATGTTATTAGATGAATTACAAGAAACTATTAAAAAACTAGGACCTGTTATTGAAAATTTAGAACAAGGTGAAATAATAAAACAATATTTAGATATGAAAAGGGAATATGAGGATATTACAAAAAAGATTAATTTTTTAAGCCTAGATCTAAAAAAACAAGAGTTTCTTAATTGTTATCATTATTTTGTTGTGAATAAAAAAGAAAGAGATGAGGATGATCATGTTCATTGTACGGTAACTTGTATTCATTGTGGTCTTACAAATCAGTACATGGAATGGAGTGATGAAATCATTTCACCTCAACAACGTATGATGAATCATCTTTTTATAGAGTATCAACTAAATTATTTTTATCCAAGTCATGGTACTTATTCCAAAGAAGAAATTCCTGTTTTAAAAGAAATCTATGATAATTTTAAGAAAGAATATCCAAACACTACAGATGAAGATGCTGAAAAACATATTGCTTATGTGAAAAATTTAAAAGGAGGTAAATTATGTTAGTATCTAAAATAGTTTTAACAGATGGACCTTGTGGTGGAAAAACAACAGCTTTATCGACAATGGAACAAGAATTAACAGATATGGGCTATAAAGTCTATATTTTAGATGAAGTTGCGACAAGACTAATAAGTGCTGGTATTAAACCATTTGGAGATGATAAATTAGATGTACTTACTTTTGAAGATATCATGTTAAAACATCAGTTATTAATGGAACGTAGTTTAGAAGAAGTATGTAAGCATAGTAATAAAAAATGTATTATACTCTGTGATAGGGGTATCTTTGATATTCGGTCATTCTTGAGCGATAAAGATTTTAATCAATTACTAGTAAAAAATGGTATTAGTCCTCTTGAAGCTATGGATCAATATGATATGGTAATTGATTTAGTATCGGCAGCGAAAGGAGCTTCTAAGTATTATACACTTGAGAATAATGAAGCTCGTACAGAAGGACTAAAAGAAGCAATTGAAAGAGAAAATTTAGCTCAAGCATCTTGGAGTTTTCATAACAATTTAGTTATTATTGATAATAGTACTTCCTTTGATAAAAAGATAATTAGATGTATGAATGCTGTAAAAAATCATTTGGGATTAGAAAAGAGGAGTCAAAGAAAATTTTTAATAGAAGTAGATAAGCAAGCATTTCAAGAGTTAAATAAGGTACTTAGTATTCAAATAGAACAAACATATTTAGAAAATAATTATCAAGAGCCTTATGAATTTAGACTTCGTAAGAGAACTTTAAGCAATGAAAATACATATTATGTTACAGTAAAAAGAAAAGAAAATGGTAAAGAGGAAATTGTGACCGAAGAAAAAATAGAGGAAGATACTTATCAAAAATTATTGTTACAAAGGAGAATAGAAGGAAGGATTAAGAAAGAGAGATCATGTTTTACTTTTGATAATCATTTTTATAAACTAGATCATTTTGAAGATGGGATGATTATGTTAGAAACAGATAAGGATGTAACCTTACCACCATTTGTTGATGTATTAGAGGAAGTAACGCTTGATAATAATTATAATAATATTAATTTAGCTACTAGGAAACAGAAACAAAAAACACTAAAAATTTAAAAAATATCAACAATCTTTAAATGAAAAAAATATCGAAAATAGTAAAGTTTTTTCAGCTAAATGAAAAAACTTTACTATTTACAAAAGATAATATATAATTGATATAGGTGATGAATGATGATAAAAAGAGATGATTATTTAAATTTTTTAATTCAATTAAAAGATAAAAAAATAATTAAAGTTATAACAGGAATTAGAAGATGTGGTAAATCAACACTATTTGATTTGTATAAAGATTACTTAATAACAAACGGAGTAGACAAAAACCAAATTATTAGTTTGAATTTTGAGGATCCCAAAAATTCTATTTATAATAATTGGAGAGATTTGTATGATGTTATAGAACAAAAATTACAACAAGATAAGATAAATTATATATTTTTGGATGAAATTCAAGTAATTGATCAATTCGAAAAAATAGTAGATGGATTATTTATTAAAAATAATGTTGATTTATATATTACTGGTTCTAATTCTTATATGTTATCAGGAGAACTTGCTACTTATTTAACTGGTAGATATATGCAAATCCATATGCTACCACTATCATTTAAAGAATATTTTGAATATAAAAATGATAATAATGAACTTAAAATATATCAAGAATATATTGAAAATGGTGGCTTTCCTTATTTAGTAAACCTACATAATGATAAAAATTTAATTAGAAATTATTTAGATGGTATTTATAATACTGTTTTGATGAAAGATGTAATATCAAGAAATAATATTAAAGATGTTATGATTTTGGATAGTGTTGTTAAATTTATTTTTGATAATATTGGCATGATTGTTTCTACTAATAAAATAAGTAATACATTAAATTCTAATAATAGAAAAAATTCAGTTAATACAATAGAAAATTATTTATCAAATTTAGTGGATAGTTATATTATATATAAAGTTGATCGATATGATATTAAAGGAAAGGAATATTTGAAAACATTAAGTAAATATTATGTTTGTGATTTAGGACTTAGAAATTATTTATTGGGTGAAGTAAGAGATTTAGGTAGTATTTTAGAAAATATTATTTTTCTTGAATTAAAGCGTTTAGGATTTAATATATATACTGGCAAAATAGATGATAAAGAAATTGATTTTATCATAAAAGATCATGAGGGTATAAGATATATCCAAGTATCATTATCAGTTAGAGATGAAAATACACTAAAACGTGAATTAGAACCTCTTGAATGTATCAAGGACAATTATCCAAAATATATAATTACACTTGACTATGATACTAATAATTATAATGGTATTAAACAAATTAGTGCTATAGACTTTCTTCTTGGAAGAGTTAAGTTATAAACAAAAAATACTATAGACTTATCAAAGCTACAGTATTTTTTGTTTTAAAATGTATTTTTTAAATTTTCTAGGTATTCATATATTCTTTTTAATTTTTCTTCATAACCTAAATTTTTAGGATGATAATATTTTTTATTTTTTAGCTTATCAGGTAAATAATGTTGTTTTACAAAGGCATTTTTAAAATCATGAGGATATTTATAATCAGGAGAATTCGTTTTGATATGATTAGGGATGCTACCTACATTACCTTTTTCTATATCTGCTAAGGCTTCATCTAAGGCAAGATGAGCACTATTACTTTTAGGAGCTAGAGCCATTTCTGCGACGATAGTACCAAGAGGAATTCTAGCTTCGGGCAAGCCAACTAAACGAGCTGCTTCAATTGCTGCCATTACTTTAGGACCAATGGAAGGATCAGCTAAGCCAATATCTTCATAAGCTATGACACTCATTCTTCTAAAAATACTTTCTAAATCTCCTATTTCAATTAATCTAGCTAAATAGTGTAAGGCAGCATCAATATCACTACCACGGATAGATTTTTGAAAAGCAGATAACATATCATAGTAATTATCCCCATTTTTGTCTGCAAAGAAGACAGGCTTACTATTTACCTTTTTTATATCATCAATTGTTATTTTTTTACTATCTTTGGCATAATAACACACTTCAAGTAAATTATAAGCAAATCTAAGATCACTTCCTGCTAGAGTAGCAATATAAGTAAGTGCATCTTCATCTATTTCAATATTCGGTAAAAACGGACTCTTAGTTGCTCTTTTAAGACCAACTATAATATCAGATACTTCTAATTCCTTAAGTTCAAATAATTGACATCTGCTCCTAATAGCAGGATTAATAGCATGATATGGATTACTAGTAGTCATACCAATCAGAGTAATTAAACCACTTTCTAAAGCAGGCAGAAGAACATCTTGTTTATCTTTATTCAATCTATGGATTTCATCCATGATTAAAACAAGACCATCATACATTTTGGCCTCTTCAATTACAACATCCAAATCTTTTTTATTATTTATCGTAGCGTTTAAGAATCGATATCTAACATCAAGATCATGAACAATAGCATTTGCAATAGATGTTTTTCCAATACCAGGCTTTCCATATAAAATCATGGAAAATACTTTTTTATTCTTTACAAGATTAGTTAAGATTTTATCTTTACCAATTAAATGTTTTTGACCAATTACTTCATCTAAACTTTTAGGAGCCATTTTAATTGCTAGAGGTTTATCCATTTTAATCACCAAATCTAGTTTATCATAAAATAGTTATGAAGTTAATACATAAGTTCGTAAGAAAAAGTAAAATTAATTACTTGTTTTAAGTTAAAAATTACTTTATAATAAACTTAACAGCAAGGGTGGTAGATTTATGAAACGTAGTGAAGTTGATAGAAATAAACTTAGTCCAATGATGCAACAATATTTGGAGATTAAAGATAATTATGAAGATACAATTATCTTTTTTAGGTTGGGTGATTTTTATGAAATGTTTTTTGAAGATGCTGTTACGGTATCGCATGAATTAGAATTGACTTTAACTGGACGTAATGCTGGTTTAGAAGAGCGAGTTCCAATGTGTGGTGTGCCTGCAAAAGCTTATGAGGGTTATTTAGAAAAATTAATTGATAAAGGCTATAAAGTAGCGATCGTTGAACAATTAGAAGATCCTAAAACAACAAAAGATATGGTAAAAAGAGATGTAATTCAAGTAGTAACAAAAGGGACTAGACTAGATACTGCAATAGATGCTAAAAGTAATAACTTTTTAGCTTCTTTATATGCTTTTGATTACTGTTATGTGTTATCTTATTCTGATATTTCAACTGGTGAAGTTTATGTCTTAGTGGAAGAGGGTAGTGAAGATGATTTACTACGTGATATTTTAAGACATAATTTTACAGAGATGATTGCTAATACTAAAATGAATAGGGAATTAATTAATACTTTACGTACTAATTATCATTTAGTAGTTACTTTTTATGATGAATTATATGATCAAGATGATTATGAATATATTTATAAAGACTTAAAAGATGTAAGAGAAATTACTGGTATTAAGCATTTACTTTCTTATTTAACTACTACCAAAAAAGGTGATTTATCTCATCTTCAACAAGCTAAAGTAGAATCTAAAAAGGCTCATTTATTATTAGATAATAATACAAAACGGAACTTAGAATTAACGGAAACAGTAAGACTACGAGAAAGAACTTTCAGTTTATTATGGTTACTTGATAAAAATAAAACAGCTATGGGTAGTAGATTATTAAAACAAAATTTAGAGTCTCCTTTAACTAATATAAAAGAAATTGAAGCAAGATATGATTTTGTTGATAAATTACGAGTAGAATTTATTTTACGTGATGATTTAAAGAGTAATTTAGATCATGTATATGATCTTGAAAGATTAGCAGGCAGAATTTGTTATGGTAATTTGAATGCACGTGATTTATTACAACTTAAAAGTAGTTTAAAGGTATTACCTGAGATTAAAAAAATATTAAAAGAGTTAAATTATAAGAAGGAATTTGAAACTTTTGAAGAGTTATATAGTCTTTTAGATAGTAGTATTAATGAAGATGCTCCTCTTACTTTAAAAGAAGGATCTTTAATAAAAGATGGTTATAATGAAGAGTTAGATGAGTTAAGAAAGTTATCTAGTGGTTCTAAAGACTTTATTTTAGAGTTAGAACAAAAAGAAAAAGAAAGAACAGGTATTAAAAATTTAAAAGTAGGTTTTAATAAAGTATTTGGTTATTATATTGAAGTCAGTAAAGGTCAAGTAAAAGAATTAAAAGAGGAATATGGCTATGAAAGAAAGCAGACTTTATCTAATTGTGAACGTTTTATTACTCCATTATTAAAAGAAAAAGAAAATATAATATTAGGAGCAGAAGAGAAAATTATTAATCTTGAATATCAATTATTTATGAATATTAGACAGGTAGTAAAACGTTATATTAATGAATTACAAAAAACAGCTGCAGTTATTGCTGAAGTTGATATGTTACAATCTTTTTCTACTGTGGCAGATCTTTATAATTATGTAAGACCTACTATTACAAAAGCTCATGATGTAGAAATAATAGAATCTAGACATCCTGTGATTGAACAGGTAATGAAGAAGGAAAATAAAAAATATATTGCAAACGATATTAGAATGGATGAAGATACAACTATTCTATTGATAACTGGTCCTAATATGGCTGGTAAGTCAACTTATATGCGGCAGTTTGCTATAACGGTTATTATGGCTCAAATTGGTTGTTTTGTACCATGTAAGTCATGTAAGATGCCAATCTTTGATAAGATATTTACTCGTATTGGAGCAAGTGACGATTTAGTTAGTGGAGAATCTACTTTTATGGTAGAGATGAAAGAAGCCAATCTTGCTTTAAAAGAAGCAACTAAGAATAGTTTAATTTTATTTGATGAATTAGGACGTGGTACAGCCACTTATGATGGTATGAGTTTAGCTCAAGCAATCCTTGAATATATTCATGATAAAATAGGGGCTAAGACATTATTTTCTACTCATTATCACGAATTAACTACTTTAGCTAATACATTACATCATTTGGTTAATATTCACGTTTCAGCTGTAGAAGAAGAAGGCAAATTAACCTTTCTTCATAAAATAAAATTAGGTTCTGTCGATAAGAGTTATGGTCTTAATGTTGCAAGCCTTGCTCATTTACCAGATAGTTTGATAAAAAGAGCAAAGGAAATATTAGATGTCTATGAAAATAAAAATGTTAAAGAACGAGAATTTACTCAGACAAGTTTATTTTCATTAGATGAAGAGGAGATAAAAGAAGAAGAAAAAACAAATGAAATAGAAGAAGCTATAAAAGAAATTGATCCATTAAACATGACTCCTTTAAATGCCTTAAATTTCTTATATGAATTAAAAGAAAAACTAGTTAACAAAGATAAATAAAAAGAGTAGAAAGGGGAATATTTTATGAAATATGTTTTCATCTACCAAGATCATCAGTGTAATTATTACTATAACTTTGCTGATCAGTTAGTTTATACTAGTAATAGAAAAGAAAATAAACCTACTGTGATGGGAGTATTAGGTGTTATATTAGGATTTTTAATATACTTAAGTATTGGTATTATTAGTGTTTATTTATCTTATCCCTATCTTTTTCTACTTATAATGGGAATTATTTTTGGAATTATAGTAGGAATAATTGCGAATAGTACGATGAAAGATATATTTAAGGGAAAGGGAAAAAAATTAAGTAAAGAAGAATTAAAGGAAATGGTAAAGAAAAATAAATCTTTTAGATTCCGTTACTTATGTCTTACTATAGCTTTTTTCATTCTTTTTATGTTAAATACTATGTTTTATCAGAATAAAATTACTATTAACTTTCTTTTATTCACAAGTGTTATTATGTTTATTTTTCTATTTGTATTATATAGACCAATAGAGAATTTAAGATTTTTAAGAGTAGTGAAATAGATGTAGTGGAATCTTCTTAATTATCCTAGACTTAAAAGCTATATTTTGATAAAATGAAATGGGTGGTGATACTTTTGAAAACTAGAAGTGAAGCAAGAGAACAAGCAATTAAAGTCTTATATCAAGTAGAAATATATAAAGAAGCTCTTTTACCATATGATGTAGATCAGTTAATTAAAGAAGAATGTGATATTCAAGATGACTTTGTAATTGAACTAGTAAAAGGAGTAATAGATAAGAATGATAATTTAGTAACTTGTATTAATCATTATTTAAAAGATTGGACGTTAGATCGTCTCAATAAAGTAGATCAAGCTATTTTCTTATTAGGTGCCTATGAGTTAAAATATACTAAGACACCTAGTATTGTGGCAATCAATGAAGCAATTGAATTATCTAAAAAATATAGTGATGAGAAAGTTACTGATATGCTAAATGGAGTATTAGATAATATTTATCATAGTGAGGTAGAAAATGAATAAAGACTATATCACAGTAACGCAACTAACACACTATATTAAATATAAAATAGATAATGATACACACTTACAGGAAGTATATTTAAAGGGAGAAATATCTAATTTTAAGGCTCATACAAGAGGTCATTATTATTTTACTATTAAAGATGAAAATAGTAGAATCAGTGCTATTATGTTTTCATCAAATGCTAGAAATGTGAAATTCATACCAGAAGATGGTATGAAAGTTTTAGTTACGGGTAGAATATCTGTTTATGAGGCTACTGGGGGATACCAGATCTATGTAAATGATATGCAAGAAGATGGTGTTGGTAATTTATATGTTGCCTTTGAACAATTAAAGAAAAAATTAGCAGCCGAAGGATTATTTGCTCCTGAACATAAAAAAAAGATTCCTAGAATTCCAAAAAGAGTAGGGGTAGTAACTGCTTCTACTGGAGCGGCTATTAGGGATATTATTTCTACCATTAATCGAAGATTTCCTTTAACCGAAATTTATTTATTTCCCTGTCTTGTTCAAGGAGAACAAGCAAAAGATGATATTGTTCGTCAAATTAAACGAGCTGAAAACTTTGATTTAGATGTTTTAATTGTGGGCCGTGGTGGCGGTAGTATTGAAGATTTATGGGCATTTAACGAAGAAGTTGTAGCCCATGCAATTTATGAGTGTCCTATTCCAGTTATTAGTGCCGTTGGTCATGAAATTGACTTTACTATTGCTGATTTTGTAGCAGACCTTAGAGCACCAACTCCAACTGGAGCAGCAGAAATTGCCGTTCCTAGTAAAACAGATGTTATGAGTTATATTGATCAATTAGAAATTAGGCTTCAAAAAAGTTTAACTAGTTTGTTAGAAAGAAAAAAACAGAAACTAGAAGAACTAAAACATAGTTATATTTTGAAAAATCCTCTAGAACTTTATAGTGCTAAGGAACAAAAATTAGATTATCTATTAGAACAATTAACTAATAAAGTAAAACAAGTCTTAGTAAATAAAAATCATAAATATGAAACTTTAATGCAAGCTCATGTTTTAAAAAATCCATTGACAATACTGGAAAAACCCACTCAAAAATATCAATTATTATTAAATAAATTAGAAGCATTATCCCCATTAAAAACTTTACAAAGAGGCTATACCATTGTAAAAAAAGACGGTAGAGCCATTACAGAAAAAAAACAATTAAAATATAAAGATCAATTAGAGGTTACGTTTCAAGATGGTAATGTTTTAGTGGAGGTAATAAAATGAGAAAGATAAAAATACATGGAATTTATAAACATTTTAAAGGCAATTATTATTTAGTAGAAGAACTAGCAAAAGATTCTGAAACTATGGAAGATGTTGTAATCTACCGCAAACTATATGATGATGGTTCATTATTTGTAAGACCACTTGATATGTTTTTATCTGAAGTAGATCATAAAAAGTATCAAGATGTTAAACAAAAATATCGTTTTGAGTTATTAGATGATTTTAAAGAGGAAGGAAGGTAATATTAATGGAAAAAAAAGAAGTTAAATTTGAAGAAAAACTAGCTAATTTAGAAGAGTTAGTAAAAAAATTAGAAAATGGTGATATTCCTCTTGATGAAGCCATTACTAATTATACTAAAGCTATGGAATTAGCTAAAAGTTGTGATGAAGATTTAAAAACAGCTGAAAAAGCATTGTCAAAAATTGTCAATGATGATGATACAATAACCAATTTTGATGAATTCAGTGAAGAAAAATAAGAAAAAATTGTTAAATTTTAAATTTAATGCTACACTAATATATAGCAAATCGAGGTGATATGATGAAAGGTTCTAATAAATTATTTACTTTTCATCATTTTTCATTAAGTTTATTATTTTTAATTAGTTGTTTATTTTTATTTAGTGGATATCAAATTTTTAATCAACAAAAGATTTTATTTCCTATCGTTAGTTTATGTTTAAGTACTGGAATATTTTTTCTTTTACACTCTAAATTAAAGTTCTCAAAATGGATATTGATTCTTTGCCTTTTACTTACGTCTTTTTTAGTATTTGGGGAATGGATTTATTGGTATGGAGATATTGGATATATATTTTTATCATGGCCTAATATATGTCTTTTTCTAGTCTCTTTTTTTAGTTATGGCACGTTAATCTATTTTTTATTATTTCAAGTATTTTATTTTCTTGATAAATATCAGAACACTATTAATAAGAATTCTATTTGTAATTTTATTTTTAATAAACATCCCTTTCTTTTTGCATTCCTTTTTATTTTGATATGTGGGATACCATATATATTAGCTTTTTACCCTGGAACTGTTCACTGGGATGGCTTTCGACAATTAGATTATTATTATGGTCTTGTTTCATGGTCCAATCGTCATCCTGCTTTTTCTACTTTTTTAATGGGAAGTATTATTAACTTTGGCAAGAATTTAATTAATTTTAATTTTGGATTATTTTTATATACTTTTTTACAATTTTTATTTTCTTGTTTTGTCTTTGCCAAAGTCATAGTTCTTTTGAAAAAGATGAATGCTCCTTTGTTTTTAAGAATTTTTTCTCTTCTATTTTTTGCACTTTTTCCTTTATGGCCTATTAATGCATATACTCTTGTAAAAGATACATCTTATTATTTAATTTTTGTATTATTCTTTATTACATTATTAGATTTTCATATTGATATAGATGTAAGAAAGAAGAAACGAACTTATTTATTATTATTCTTTTTAGGATTACTTTTAACATTATTACGCAATAATGGAATATTAGTAGTTATTTTATCCTATCTTGGATTTGCTATTTTTTATTCTAAAAAGAAATTTGGAATACTTATTATAGCTATTATTGCTTGCAATAGTATTCAAAATACAGTTATTTTGCCACTATTTAATATATCACAAAGTAACATTAGAGAAGCTTTATCTATTCCAATTCAACAAACTGGTAGATATATTAAATACTATCAAAATGAAATAACAGAAGAAAATAAAGAGACTTTAACAAAAATTTTTAATACGGATTTAGAGTCTATAGCTGATGATTATAATCCGGAATTATCAGATCCTATAAAATTTCAATTTCAATCTAAATATTTGAGTGAATTTTTAAAAGTATGGTTAGAAAACTTTTTCCATCATCCTAAAGTTTATATTGATGCTGTATTAGAAAATTATTACGGTTACTTTTATCCTAATGCCAAAGAAGAAAAAGATGGATTGGGTTGTTATGAAATCACTCAAAGTAAAAAGCTTAAAAGTGAAGAATTTGATTTTAGTATGATAGAAAATTTGAAGCCTATTCGTGATGGGCTAGAGCAATTAGCTTATTCTATTAGATCTATACCACTTTTAGGAATGCTTTATAGTTGTGGTTTTTATACTTGGACTATATTTATTGGAACTTTTTATCTTATTTATAAAAAGAGAAAAGAAGATTTAATTCTTACTATTCCTTTGTTTACTACTATATTTATTTGTGTTATTTCACCAGTAAATGCTTATATTCGATATATGTTACCTGTGATAGCTACTGCACCTCTATTTGTTGCTTATTTATTTTATAAACAAAAAGAGAAATGATTACTCATTTGCTCTTTTTTCTCCTTCTTTTAACATTGTAGTGATGAAGATTCCATATCCTTTTTTAGGTTCATTTACAATTACATGTGTAACTGCACCTATTATTTTGTTATTTTGGAGAATAGGGGAACCGCTCATTCCCTGAATAACTCCACCAGTCTTAGAAAGTAGTTCTTCATCTGTTATTTCAAAAAGAATGTTTTTCGTGTCACTACTATCATCGATATTTAAAATATTAATTTCATATTCGTTTATGGTTGATCCTTCTAAAACAGTTAGCATCTTGGCAGCTCCTAATTCAATATCCTCAGGATTAGCAACTTCAACTAACTTATCTGTATCAAAACTATATTGATAGTTTCCAAAAATACCAGATTCTTTATTGTAAAAGATATCACCAAAAACAGTATTTCGATCATAAGTAGCATTTTTTTCACCTGGAGTACCACCATCACTTCTAGTTGTACCAGTTACATTGGCCTCAAAGATCTCTCCATCTTTAATTTCAAATTTTTCTCCTGTTGTTTTTTCTATAATTTCATGTCCTAGAGCACCGAATATTTTACTATTAGGATCAATATAAGTTAGTGTTCCGACACCTGTAATTTGATCTTTTACATAAAGACCAGTTTTACAAACATCATCTTCACTACACACCATTTTTAAAGAAAGATCTGAAGACTTACCATTTCGTTCAATCGTTACATCTAACTCATTGCTCATTGCTTCATCTTTTACGATTTCGGCCATCTGTTCAATTGAATTTACTTCTACATCATTAATCTCAGTAATTAGATCACCAACCTCAAAACCTGCTTCTTTTCCAATATACTCGTTTCCAACTTTATAAAAGCCAACCACTAACACACCATCGGAGTTGACTTCAATTCCAATTGTCTCTCCTCCTGGAACGATATATTTTGAATAAGCATAACTGTTTATGGGTATAATAAATACTGCTAAAAGGAGAATGAATAATTGTAGCTTAGTATGTTTTTTTAAAAAATTCATTTTGATCAACTCCTTATAAAGCTACAATTATAGTATGAACTAAAAATATAAAAAAATAGAGTTAATATCTACCAATCATAAAAATATTGTGATACAATATAAAGCTTGTAAGGAGGAATCCTTGATGAAGGTTTGGAAAAAAGTTAGATTTTTAAAAAAAGATAAAACTATTGATCTAATTAGTAGATCTTATATAAATTATATTTATCGTGATAGTCCCATAAATAATATTATTTATAAGTATCATATTAAAGAAGAAGACATTCGTAATTTAAATCAATATACTGCTGACCGTATTGCTGGACTTATATTATTATATTTAGCTCAAGACAAAAAAAGATTACAAGATATTGTTTTAAAATATCAAAGTAATTCTTTATTAGTAGATGAAGTAACTCCTGAAATAGAAGGTTATATTGATAAATAATTAAATAATATAATATACAATGACACTTAATGTACTTACTAATAGTGCTACTACCATAATAATAGATACAATTTGTACAAATCTTTTATTCAAGTTAATCACCTCGTATTCATTATAGAACAAAATGACTAATTTTGTAAAATGAAAACAGGAAAAAATTGCATTAGAATGGAATACGCTTTAATGGGTGAACATTAATGAATGAAGCAAAAAATAAAGTAAAAGTTAAATTAAAAAATAGTTTAGAGACACAGAAAAAAATTTATATTGCCTTATTAGTAGTAGCACTTCTTGGTTTAGTTTTAGGTAGTATTTATGCTATTATTTTATCAGATAGTGATCATACTTTAGTAGGAGAAAGTTTAAATGCATTTTTTACTGACATAGATAAAAATAATATTAACTATGGTACTGCTTTTATAAATAGTTTAATAGGAAATACTGTACTAACCTTATTAATTTGGTTTTTAGGTATCTCTATTATTGGTATTCCTATTATCTTTATATTTAACTTTTTTAAAGTTTTTATTCTTGGATTTTCAATTTCTTCCATTATTTATACTTATCATGTAAAAGGAATTATTTATGCGATTAGTTATATTTTTCCTCATCAAATTATTGCTATTTTAATTACTATTTTTTTATCATTTTATGCAGTTTATTTTTCTAAACGTCTTTTTTGTTATCTATTTTTAAAACATGATATTAATTTAAAACATGGTATGAAAAGATATACTCAAGTGTTGTTAATTAGTTTAGCAATCTTAGTGTTATGTAGTGCTATTGAAGTATTTTTGAGCCCTGTAATCATGAAATTATTTTACTGAGTAATGAAAATATAGTATAATGGAAGTAGTAGGTGATGTATAGTGAAAAAAGTAATAGTAGGAATTTCAGGTGGAGTAGATTCTGCTGTTGCAGCTTTACTTTTAAAAGAACAAGGTTATGAAGTAGAAGGATTATTCATGCGTAATTGGGATAGTTCCTTAAATAATGATTATTTAGGTAATCCAAATATTAATTCAATGGTTTGTCCTCAAGAACAAGATTATAATGATGCTAAAAAAGTATGTGAAACGATTGGTATACCACTTCATAGAATTGATTTCATAAAAGAATATTGGGACAATGTTTTTGAATATTTTCTTGATGAGTTAAAAAAAGGACGCACTCCAAATCCTGACATTATGTGTAATAAATATATAAAATTTGATTATTTTATTCGGGAAGCCAAACGATTGGGAGCAGATTATATTGCGACAGGACATTATGCTAAAATAGAAAATGGTCGTCTTTTGCGTAGTAAAGATAAAGAAAAAGATCAAACTTACTTTTTATCACAGTTATCAAAAGAACAATTAGAAAATGTTTTATTCCCATTAGGAGATATTAGTAGTAAAAGTGAAGTACGAAAGATTGCTGAACAACATGGCTTATCTGTAGCGCATAAAAAAGATTCTACAGGTATTTGTTTTATTGGTGAAAGAAATTTTAAAAACTTTTTAAAAAATTATTTGCCTAGTCAAAAAGGAGACATTATCGATATTGATACTAACAAAAGAGTAGGGGAACATATTGGTTTAATGTATTATACGATAGGTCAAAGAAAAGGTTTAGAAATTGGTGGCGGAAAGAAATATTTCGTAGTGGGAAAAAATCTAAATGATAATATTTTATATGTAGCAGAAGGCGAGGATAATGAATATTTATTCTCAACCAGTTGTATTATTGAACAAGTAAATTTCAATTGTGATGAACGTCCTACATCTTGTACTGCTAAATTTAGATATCGTGCTAAAGATTATGAAGTTAAATTAACTTATTTAGAGGATAATACTATTCTAGCTGAGTATGATAAGATTAAAGCCGTTACACCAGGGCAAGCATGTGTATTTTATCAAGGTGAATATTGTCTTGGTGGTGGTATAATCAAAGAAGTTCAAAAGGATCATCAAAAACTTTGGTATTTATTGTAAACTATTTTACGCCAATTTTACTTGACTATTCATGTAAACCTGGCTAAAATGTTTTTAGGAGGATAAATGATGCAGCAGTTAAATGAATTATTAACAGAACTTGGTATTTCAAAAGTTAGATTAGCTAAGTATTTAGGGGTATCTAGACAAATGCTATATAATTATCTAGCAATGGATTCTATTCATGATTGGCCAAAAGAAAAGACCGTTAAATTATTTAGCTTATTAAATATTGAAGATGAAAATAGTTTAAATTCCATAGTTGTAGATGGCGATTACATTATGGAAGTAGAAAATAGATTAAACGAAGGAGTAAAAGATTCTACAAGCCGTGAAGTTATAACTGACTTAAAAGGTTTTAATAAAAAAGAACAAGATTTATTAGCAGACATTATTAATATTTTAAAAGAAAAATTATTAGAAGATAAGACAAAGAAAACATATAATACATATATTTATTTATATCATTATTTACAATCTATGGAAACTACTGAAGAATTACGTTATATTTTAGCTTATATGTCTAAATCTATGGGTTTTACTCCAGCTTTAGAGTTTGCTTTTGATCAAGATAAACAATTTATTTTTGAAAGTATTTTATTTTCAGCTATGACTTTATATCATAATGGTGGTGCTTCTAAAAGTAAAATTGCAGAAACACATAAACGTTTCGTACAAGATATTGAGCTCAAAAATGAGGAAAAATTAAGCAGAACTCAAGAATTAAATACTGTTAAAGTACAAGCCTTACGTGAATTAGGATATTCAGAATTAACTACAGAAAATGCTAAAGAAGTCTTTGAAAAAATGGCTGAAATACAATCAAGAAAAGTGTAAAATTATATAAAGAAGTAAGCATATGTATGTTTACTTCTTTATTTTATGATAAAAATGGATATGTCTTAAGTATTATGGTATAATTAAAAAGAGTAGTAGTGGAGTAGGAGTAGGAAAAATGGATAGTGAACTTTTTTCAAGTTTTATTGGCGCTATTACGTTTTGGGGTGTATTTTTGAATATTATATTGCCTATATTAGTATTAATTTTATTAATTTTAATTGTAGTTTTTTTAGTTAAGATTAATAATAAGCTTGATTATTTATTTACAGAAGATGATTCT
This sequence comes from uncultured Bacilli bacterium, assembly GCA_904420615.1. Lineage (GTDB taxonomy): Bacteria > Bacillota_I > Bacilli_A > RF39 > UBA660 > Onthousia. The sequence goes on from CAJFVY010000042.1 coordinate 17,073, forward strand.
GATTCTGAAAATATAGAAGTTTTAGAAGATGATAAAGAAAATTATTTTGATAATAATGACGATAAGCCAAATAATCGGTTCTTTATAATTGCTTTGAATGTTGGCTTAATTTTAACTCAGACAACTAATTAAAAATGTATATTTTGTTATTAGTTTACATAACATCTATTATCGGAAGTTGAATGTTGTATAAATATTTCTTATTATTCCCATATATATACTATATATTTATTATTTCTTTTCATTAATTATATTCGTGTTATCTATTTAAAGTATTTATATTATTTTTATATTATTATTATATTATAAAGTTTTTTTAAACTTATAAATATAAATTATTGTATATTATCCTACATATTAGATATATTAATATTATATTAATACCACTATACTAAATAATATAAATTATATAAATTATTAAATTATCATTAAGAGATAAGATAAATATATATAAAGGCACTAACATTAATATAAATTAATAAAATAATAATATTAGGTATAATTCCCCTATTTTAGCAAAAAATAAGAGGGGAGGAATAGAAATGGAAAAAAATCAAAAAATAAAGTGTGATGTTAAATCATGCAAATATCATGATTCAGGTGATTGCACTTTAGACGAAATTAAAGTTAGTTCTAATTGTGATTGTGCAAAAGATGATGTATGTGATTGTGAAGAAACAATTTGTGCTAGTTTTAAAAAAGAAAAATGTAAAAAAGATTAGTACGATAATCAAAAATAAATTCCTGACTGAAAAGATATCAATCAGGAATTTTTATATTATAAATTTTATACTTCCCTACTCTATTCTAATTCATCTAAAATACTGGTTCCTATCTCTGGTGGTTCTAATTCAAAATTTTCAGCGATAGTTGCACCTATGCAAGCTAAAGTAGGTTGAGTTGGCAATCTTTTAGGATCCTTAAAATTACGACTATAAAGAATCAAAGGAACATTTTCTCTAGTATGATCAAAACCTTTAAAAGTTGGATCATTTCCATGATCAGCTGTAATGATTAATAAGTCATTAATTTCTAATTTGTTTAAAATTAAAGGAATTTCTACATCTAATTCTTCAATAGCTTTTGCATAACCCTCTACGTCTCGCTGATGACCATATAAGCTATCAAAATCTCCTAAATTTACTAAACATACACCAGTAAATTTTTTATCCATGATATTCATAAATTTATTAATAGCTTCTTTATTAGAATTAGATTTTAATACTTTATTGATTCCCTGACCATCAAAAATATCATTTATTTTTCCTATCCCTATTACATTGTAAGATTCTTCTACTAGTTCATCTAAAACAGTCTTTTTAGGTGGTTTCATAGGATAGTCTTTTCTACCAGCATGATTCAATTTGAATTTACCAGGACTTCCTGTAAAAGGACGAGCAATAACACGTGCTACAAGGAAGTCTTCTCGCTTAGTTAATTCACGTACTTTTTCACAATAACTATATAATTGTTCAGCAGAAATAATATCCTCATGAGCTGCAATTTGTAAGTCAGAATCAGCTGAAGTATAGACAATTAAAGATCCATAATTTAATTGTCTTTCTCCTAATTCTGCTATAATATCATTATTATTACTTCTTTTATTACCAATTACTCTTCTACCTGTTACTTTTTCAATTTGATCTATTAATTCAATAGGAAAGCCATGATCATTAAAAGTTTTAAACGGAATATTAGAAGTAATACCCATCATTTCATAATGTCCTGATAAACTATCTTTTCCAGCATTATTAGGTCTTGCAATGGTATAATAAGCTTCTACTTCCTTATTATCATCCATATGTACAGTATTTAAAAAGCCAATTTTAGCTAGATTAGGGATAAATAAATGACATTTTTCATTAATATGTCCTAAAGTATTTGCTCCTGTATCACCGTAATTTCCTGCATCCTGTGCTTCCCCTACTCCTAAAGAGTCTAATACCATAACAAAAATACGTTTAAATCTCATTTTCTTCCTCCTCTTTTGCTCGTGGATGATTTTCAAAATAGTCTTTTCTAATTTTATCATTTGTTATATGAGTATATATTTTAGTCGTTGACAAATCACTATGTCCTAACATCATTTGAATTGCTCTTAAATTTGCTCCATTTTCTAACAAGCTTGTCGCAAAGGAATGCCTTAGTGAATGGGGAGAAATATTCTCGTTAAATCCTTTACTCCTTAGAATTTGCTTAAATATCTTAAAAAAGCCTTGTCTTGAGATACCACTACCTCGTGAATTCAAGAATAATAAATTACTATTTTCTTTTTTTATTAATTGTGGACGGTAATTTAAATACTCATTTAAATAAAAGATAGCAACTTCACCAATAGGAACAATTCTTTCTTTGCTTCCTTTTCCTTTAATTCTAATAATAGATTCATTAAAATCAATATCATATAATGTTAGATGAATCAGTTCTGATATTCTAAGACCTGCTCCATATATCAATTCTAACATAGCCTTATTACGATAGTCAAACACACTATTAAGAGGAATATCTAACAATCTTTCTACTTCTTTTTGACTTAGAGTAATAGGTAATGTTTTTTTTACTTTTGGACGATCGATGAATTCACTAGGATTATATTTCTCGCCTTCTCTAAGTAAGTACTTATGAAAATTACGGATTGTAGTAAGTTTGTGAGCAATCGTTTTGCTATCCTCATTCTTGTCATAATTATATTGCAAATAATGTTTGATATGTTCTTGGGTAATATTTGTTGTATCAGTGATATTTTGCTTTTCTAAAAGAAAATGACAATAATCATTTAATTCATAAGTATAAGATTGAAGTGTATTATTAGAAAGCCCTCGTTCAAAGTTACAATAATTAATAAAATTTTCTTTGGCAATTTTTAGTTTCATTATATACCTCTCTTATTTATTATATACCTAAAAATATATTTTGTAAAAGTACATGAATCATGATATAATTACAAATAAGTTTACGAGGTGATAGGTATGAATCATGTAGTTGGTATAATTGCTGAATATAATCCATTCCACAATGGACACTTATATCATTTAAATCAAACAAAGAAATTGTTTCCTGATGCTCCCATTGTATTAATTTTAAGTGATAATTTTACACAAAGAGGGACTCCAGCAATTTTAGATAAATGGACACGTACTAAACATGCTCTTGAAGCAGGAGTAGATATCGTAGTTGAGCTTCCTTTTCCTTTTGCAACAGCAGCAGCTGACATCTTTGCTAGTGGTGCCATAAAACTATGTCATGAGTTAGGAGTAACAGATCTTGTTTTTGGAAGCGAATCAAACGATATAAAAGGAATTCAAGAATTAGTAGAAGTAGAGCTAAATAACAAAGATTTTCCTTCTCTAGTACAAGTTTATTTACGAATGGGATATAACTACCCTACTGCCCTTTCTAGGGCTTTAGAAGACATTACTGGTACTACTTATTCTCTTCCTAATGATATATTAGGAATCAGCTATGTAAAAGCTATTAAGAAAAACCATTATTCTATTATTCCTCATACAATTAAACGTACTAATGAGTATCATAATAAAGAATTAGACCAAAATAAAATGATATCATCAGCTACTAGTATTCGTTTAGCACTTCAAAATAAAGAAGATATTAAAGAACATGTACCCAGTTATGTTTTAAAATCATTAAAAGATATGATACCGTACAAGAAAGACGATATTTTTCCACTTTATCAATATAAAATTATTACAGATCCTAATCTCGAAGAATATCATTTAGTAGATAGTGGATTAGCTAAACGTTTAAAAAAAGAAATTACTAAAGTAAATACACTAGATGAATTAATAAAAAAAGTAAAGCGCAAAAATATGACTTATGCAACTATTAATAGAATTTTACTTTATATAATTTGTGGTTTTACTAAAGGAATGGCTAAAAATATGAATGATATTTCTTATATTAGACTGTTAGGATTTTCTAAAAAGGGACAATCATATTTAAATAGAATAAAAAAAAATATAGATATTCCTATTGTTAGTAAGTTTAGTCGTGAAAGAGATAATATGTTAGAGTTTGAATATCAAACTACTAAAGTTTATGCACTTTTTTTTAAGACAATTAGTCCTAAAATTATAGAACAGGAATATAAAAATATTCCAATAAGAAAAGAGGAACAAAATGAAACAAATGATTAAAACAAAAAAGCAGGGCTTACTAGTTGTAATATCTGGTCCTTCTGGATGTGGTAAAAATACGGTAGTAGAAGAATTGTTAAAAATTAGAAAAAATTGTTATGTTTCTATTTCATATACAAGTAGATTACCAAGAGATAAGGAAATAGAAGGACAAGATTATTATTTTGTTACAAAAGAAAAGTTTGAAGAATTAATAGAGAAAGATGCTTTCTTAGAATATGCAAGTTACGCCGATCATTATTATGGTTCTCCTAAAAAAGAAATAAAGGAGCATTTAGATCAGGGTGAAGATGTTATTTTGATTATTGAAATACAAGGTGCTTTGAAAATTAAAGAAAAATTAGATGAAACTGTTTTTATTTTTATTATGCCTCCTACCATGGACGAATTAAAGAGAAGACTAGTGAATAGAAAAACAGAAGATCAAGAAAAAATCGATAAGCGTTTTAAACGAGCTTATGAGGAAATTAATGAAGTAAGTAAATATAATTATGTAGTAGTAAATGATCAAATAGAAGATGCAGCTAAAAAAATAGATGCTATTTTAGAAGCTGAGCGGTGTCGTGTTGATCGTATTGAAGAAGTATATTTACAAACTAAAGAAGAAGAAAGTCATGAGGCTATTTTACAAGATGTTAAAACGTTTATCAATGAAAATATTAAGTTTTAAAAGCAAATAAAAAGATAATGGAAAAGAAAATTTCCACTATCTTTTTTTAAATCTCTTCAATTTTCATTAAGTTTGTAATTCTCTTAGTTTCAGTATTAGGGAAACCTCCAGTTATTACTACAAAATCACCTTTATTAAGTTTCATAAACTCTTTTGCTTTTGTTACACTTTGTAGTAATACATCATCTGTAGAAGGTAAATATGGTAAGTTTTTATCATATACTCCCCAGTTTAAAGCAAGACGACGTCCTGTTTTTTCATCAGGACATAAAGCTAATATTGGTGCATCCGGTTTTAAGTTACTAATAACTCTTGCTGTTCTACCACTAATAGTAGCTGCACAAATTAATTTAGCGCCTAATGCATCTGTACTAATAACAACATTAGAAGCAATAGATTTTGTAATGTTATCTAATGTGTCAATATCAAAAGCATAATCAAAACTAGCATATTTTTCTGTTGTTTCACAAATACTAGCCATAGCAGCTACTGTTTCTACTGGGTGTTTACCAATTGTTGTTTCACCACTTAACATAACAGCATCAGTACCATCTAATACAGCATTAGCAATGTCACTAGTTTCTGCTCTTTTTGGACGAATGTTATCCATCATAGTTTCAAGCATCTCTGTTGCTACAATAGAAATTTTACCCATTCTACGGCAAGCATTAATCATTTGTTTTTGATAGATTGGTACCATTTCACTAGGCACTTCAGTACCTAAATCACCACGGGCTACCATAACTCCATCACTGACTTCAAGAATACTTTCTAAGTTTTCAATTCCTAAAGCACTTTCAATCTTACATATAATTTGTAAATCTTCTCTATTGTGTTCTTTTAAGATTTCTTTAACTTCTAATACATCTTCTTTAGTAGAAACAAAAGATAAAGCTAAGAATTCTCCTCCATGTTCACAAGCGTAGATAATATCTTCTCTATCAACATCACTAATATATGGAATATCTAACTTGATACCAGGAACACTCATACTCTTATGGTTTCCTAATTTACCACCATCAATAATTTTGCAAGTTACTTTATCTTCATATTTAGCAGTAACTTCAAGTTTCATCTTAGCATTCTCAAGTAAGATTGTATCTCCAACTTTTAATGAATCAATAGCACTTGGATGATTAACAGAAAATCTTTCTTTTGTTCCTGTAACAGAATCTTTAACAATATCTATATTTTCACCTGGAACTAATTCAATACCATCATTTTCCATTACTCCACATCTAAATTCTGGTCCTTTCGTATCCCAAAGAATTGCTACATTGATACCAGTTCTTTTTCTAACTTCACGAACTGATGCACAAGCAAGTTCTCTTTCTTCTATCGTAGCATGAGAAAAGTTAATTCTTGCTACATTCATTCCAGCTAGAGCCATTTTTTCCATAACATCTGGTTGATTACTAGCAGGCCCTATACTACAAACAATTTTTGTTTTTTTCATTACTACTCACTCCTTTTTCGAACAGTAATCATTATACTACAAAAGTAACATTTTGTACAGAAAAAAGTAGCGTCATTAAAAAATAAATGTGCCAAATCTGAACTGAAAAAGTAAATGCAACCTAAAAAATGAAAATAGTTGCATTTAATCATCCAAATGAAAAGTGTTGCATTTA
>CAJFVY010000043.1 GCA_904420615.1 uncultured Bacilli bacterium
ATAGTGTCTCAAAATAAGAATAGGGTGAAAGAACTCTATTCTTTTTGTCGTCTAAAAGAGGTGATATAACTAGTAGAAAAATGTCAAAATATGTGATAAATATAAAGTAAGATAAAAGAACATACTAAAGAAGAAGGAGTAGAAAAGTGAATAAACGAAATATAAGTAAGATAAAAATTTTTATATTTATGATAAGTAGTATATTTTGTATTACAACTAATGTATCAGCTAAAGAAATTAATTTGAATGATCTTGTTGATAATTTAGAGATATCAGGCACTATGCCGGAAATTTCATTAAATGAGGGAGATCAAATTGTATATAATCCGAATGTTGGTGATCACTATATTCCGACTATTAGAATATATTATGTTGATCCGATTAGTGGAGCTGAAGAATCATTTGGTTATATATATGAAAGACAGGATGGATTAGATTTTTTAAATTATACTATACCTTCTTATGAAGAATTAATAGACGAACCTATACCAAAAGGGAAAATTTGTACTATTTATTTAGATATACAGAATACATGTACAGCATCATTTCCCATCTCTATCAACTACACTTTAGCAGATGATGTAGAAAAATACATCAATTATCATAATACCTATGATGCTATTAATGAGAATCCAACTAATTATTATGAAGGAGAAGCTGATTTTGTATTAAAAGATTTAGAAAGAGATGGATATAAGTTTTTAGGATGGTATACAAAAGAAGATTTTGATGAGGATAGTAGAATTACCATGATAACAGCTGATCTTCCTGAAACGATAGATGTATATGCTAAATGGGAAAAAATAGAGACTAATGATGTAATTATAAAAAATCCAGAAACAAATACTATGGTTTATGTAATAGGTGGTATTATCGTGATGGTATCGATTGCAACTTTATTAGTAATTATTTATCGTAAAAATAATAAAAAAGTCTAGCTTAATAAAGTTATAGCTAGACTTTTCTTTGTTTTTTAAAATATCATGGTTTCTAAAATCCTAGAAGTATTTTTAAAGTTATATTTGGCAATTTCTTTTAATTTTTCTTGCCCATATTTTTCTACTACTTCTTTTCCTAGTTCATCTACTTGTGGGCCTGCACCCTTTGGTAGGGGAAGATGAACTTGATCACATAGTTTATCAAACTCTTTAATAAAAATATATCTACTAATAATAGAAGCAGCAGCAACGGCTAGATTTTTATCTTCTGCTTTAGGCATAAAAGTAATATTCCTTTGAATGGTTGGACAATCCTTAATATATTCATAATATCTTTTCTCATGAGCAAACTCATCTACTATAATGTAATCTACTGTTGGTTTTAACTCATTCATGATTTGAAATAATACTTTATTATGCATAATTGCTTTAATTTTGTTCATATTAAAATTAGTATTATATTTTTGATTATATTCTGTATTGGTTAAAATAAGACTACGATAAGGTATTCTTTTTACAATCTTAGGAGCAATCTTTAAAATTATGTCATCTGTTAATTTTTTAGAATCTTTAATACCAAGTTCCTCTAGAAAAGGAATATCTTCTTTTTTTACATATGTAGCACTTACTACAATAGGGCCAAAATAATCTCCCGTTCCTACTTCATCACTACCGACAGAACTACAATTATAATACTTCCTATCTACTTCTTTTTGTTTTTCTTTATCAACTGTACTTTGTCCATCGATTTCTTGCCACATAAGGGCATCTACATCAGCACTTTTACCTTGAAATAATACTTTTCCAGATTCATACAAGGTAATAGTTGTATCTTCATCAACTGCTTGAAAAATAGCATATGGTATTTTCTTATCTTTAATTTTATCTTTGTAATATTTTAACATTTTTTCTTGTGTTTTCTTACTTACTTTAAACGATTTATTCATAGAATCACCTGTAAGATATTATATCATGGTAAAGCTAAGCTTGCAAATTAAGTAGAGATAAAATAAAGAAATAAATAGTTACTATTATGTTAAGTTATGATAAATTTTTAAAAATATATTGCTAAAAGGTTTACATATATCCTATATTTTAGGTAGCATATTTTAGATTTTTGAATTATAATGATAAAGAAAGGAGTTTTTTGTATAAGTATGAATATTTTTGATATTGTCATTATTTTATTAATTTTATTAGCGGGTGTAGTAGGAATGAAAAGGGGAATTATTAAAGAAGTGGCTATTGTGCTTGGAACGATCTTAGTATTCTTTTTAGCTTTTCTATTTAAAGATCCACTAGCAATTTTCTTTTGTGATGTTTTTCCTATGATTAAAGTAATTAGTGGGATTGGAACACTTAGTGCATTATCGCTTTTATTTTATCAATTGATAGCTTTTTTAATTCTAGTAATCTTTTTTGGTATTATTATAAAAGCGCTTATTTCACTAACTGGTGTATTAAGTAAATTAATTAATGCCACTATTATTTTGGCAATTCCTAATAAGATATTAGGATTTATTGCTGGTTTAATCGAAGGATATTTATTAATGTTTTTAGTTATTACGATCTTAATGATTCCTATGAGTGGAAATGATTTATTTATGGAATCTTCTGTTAGAGAATTTATACTAACAAAGTCTCCTGTATTAAATCAGACATTTGGTGGCATGAATAATGCCTTAGAGGAAATATTTGCCATTGATGATAAAAATACAGATAATGAAAAGAATTTAGCAATTATCGACATAGCTTTGAAGTATGATGTAATTAGTGTTGATTTTGTAGATAATGCACAAAGAGATGGTAAATTAGATGACATCGAGGGAGTAGATGCAATTATCAATAAGTATAGAGAATAGGAGAATAAAATGATATATTTAAAAGATGAACATGAATTTGATAAATTAATTTCAAAAGGAGATGTATTAGTAGATTTTTATGCTACTTGGTGTGGTCCTTGTCAAATGCTAAGCCCTGTATTAGAGGAACTTAGTGATCATTTTGAAAGGGTAACAGTAGTAAAAGTAGATATCGATGAATTTAGTGAATTAACAAAGAAACATGGTATTATGAGTGTACCTACAATGGAGATTTACAAAGATGGAAAACTAGTGAAGAAAGAGGTTGGATATCATTCGTATGATGATATAGCTAGTTGGTTTTTACGATAAATAACAAAAGGAGGAAATCAAGATGAGTAAACATAAAACTAGTGATAAATACTTCGAAATAACAGAAAAGCAGCGGCTTTTAAATCAAGAGCTAGCTCTTTTATTTCGAGGACAAAATATTACTAAATTTCAAATGACAAGCTATGGTAATTCTATTGCGACGGGTTATTCCATGGTAAGACCTACCAAACCTTTACTATTACGTAATCAAACAATAGAGAAAATAATGAAAGCAAACGGTATTACGCTATGCCGTTATCATTTTTCACGTGCCCAAAATAATAATGATGCTAGACTTTTTGATTATTTAATTCGAAATGTACGATTATCCGACATATATAAAATGAATAGAAATGACTTTGGAACTGGTCCGACTAGTATGCCAACTTTTGGCTTTAAGAGAAGACATCAAGAAGGAAAAGGATTATCGAAAGAAGAATTAGATTACTATTATCCTTTAGAAGTAGAAGATGATCGTACGATTCAGGATGTTTTTTTTGAAACAGATTCGAGCCTTGCTAATATAGTAGTATATAATGGATGTACAGGTGCTTTTCTAAATAATTGTACTAGAAATAGAAAGCTTCATTTTATGCAAGGTATTCAAGAAGATACTATTTCTCTTGAAGCAATTCTTTCCTATATTCAAAATCATAATAGAATAGGAAAAAGTAATACCCAAGTATATTTATGTGGTGTACCTAATTTTTTAGGTATTTATTTATCTGAGGTTATTAATGGTAGATTAAAAAGGATTGCTAAGAAGTATGCCAATACTATCTATGTCGAACCAGTAAAATCTAGGCTTCTTTATACTTCTATTGGTTCAAAAAAACATCAGTTTGATGTACATTATGATGAATTAGAATATTTAGAATTAAATAATCATATTTTACAATCAATCGAAAAAAATTATACTACTACTGCTGCTATGATTGATATTGATCGCAAGTTTTTATCTTTAAATAAACAATTAGAATTTCAAACATCAAGTATAGTTTCTGATGAAGATTATGCTTATAATAAAATGAGTGCAGTATGGAAAAAAGCAACTAGAAAAGTAGC
>CAJFVY010000044.1 GCA_904420615.1 uncultured Bacilli bacterium
AGATGTATGTAATCAGTTATTAGATTTTGAAATTAAAGAGGACTAAGCCATAAGAGGCTTTAAAAAAATATAAAAAGGTTAAACTCTCGTGTGTCAGGGTTTTGACTCCTAGTTTGAAAAAAAGTTTTAAATTTCAAAGTGATTGGCCATATAATAATTCGCAAATTTATTTATTACAGTCTATTTTAACTGATATAGAAAATGATAGTGAACGTGTTTTTGAAAATAATGATGATGGATTTATTTTTACTAGTAAAGTAAATTATCCTAATAATCGCAATATTACAAAGCAAGAAGTAACATTTGATAAAGATCTAAATTTAACTAAAGTGGTAGTTATGACTGCAGATGAAGTTCCTAAAATGACTTTAACGGTAAAAGATATAGACTATAGTCCAAAATTCAATGATGATTATTTTGATTTAAATGCTATTATGGATGATTCAATTAGTGATAGAGAAGAAACAGATACTAATGATAGCAATAGTAGTGAAAATAGTAATACAAATGAGGAAAATACTACCACAGAGGAAAATAATACAGGAACTGATGATAATAGTACAAATGAAGAAGCAACTACAGATGATAATACATCGTCAACTGGTATTATTGATGATGTTATCTATCCATTAGTATTGCCAGAAGGAACAAAATTATCTAGTGAAGAAAAAGTGGCTAAAACAGATGGAGAACGTGTTATTTTAACTTTTGATGGAGATAAACCATTTTTATTAGTAGAAGAAACAGTAGTAGCTGAGGATGAATTAACTATTATTCCAACGACTGGAGAACCATATATGTTTATGGATACTATTGGAGTTTTATCAGATAATTCGTTGACTTGGACATCTGGTAATATGGAATACTATATTGTTAGTGATGTAATGAGTCAAGACGAATTAGTAGAAATTGCAAGCTCTGTTAATATTTTACCAACGATGAAATAGCGAATAGGAAACTCTTTTCTTTTAGAGTTTTTCTTTTGTTTTTGCGGAAATCACTAATAAAACTATTTATTTTGGTAGTAGTTTATGCTAAAATAAAAGCTAGGTGATAGAAATGGTAAAAAAACAAAAAAACTCTATAAATTATACGACTAATTCAGAACTTTCCACAGATGCAAGAAAAGTAATTATTATTGTTGTTTGTGTAGCAGTTCTTTTAATTGCAATGTATTTTTTAACAACTAGAATTTTAGAAAAACAAAATAATGATACAGAAGTTACAGAGCTTCCTATTCAGTATGATCAAATATTAGCAGGCTCTTCTTTTAATCAACAACAAGAAGAGTATTTAGTTATTTATTATGATGCAACTGATGAGTATTCATCTTTACCTTCTTTAGTTAGCTCTTATCAATCAGGAGATCATGATATTAAACTTTATAGTGTTGATCTTAGTGATGTAATGAATGCTAAATATTTAACAGAAGGTGATGTAGTGACAGATAACCCTTCATCATTACGAGTAAAAGATCCAACAGTTTTAAGATTTAGAAATCAAGAAGTTTCTGAAGTAATAACGGATATGAATGAAATAACTAGTTTATTAAGTGAATAAAATCTCATCATCCGATTGATGAGATTTTCGACTATATAATTTAAGATAAGGGGATGGTAAGATGAAGTTATTTAGAAAAGATAAAATTAAAAAGCGTTTACCTAGTAATGAAATAGTGAGTGAAGAAGCTGTAAGGCGTGATGGCTTTAACTTTCCAGAAATGATTATTATTATGATGCTAGCAATTATTTTTGGTTTCTTTCTTGGAAATTTTATCAATATTGGTAAAGTTTTTGGAAATACTAATAATAATGAGATTCAAGAATTTGTAGATACTTATGATGAAATTGTGGCAAATTATTATGATGATGTAGATAAAGATAGCTTAATTGATGCAGCAATTCAAGGAATGATTTCTTCTCTTGATGATCCTTATGCTAGTTATTTTAGTGGTTCTTCTAGTGATACTTTTACGGAGTCATTATCAGGAACCTATAATGGAATTGGCATTGAGGTCGCCCAAACAGATGCTGGTATTATGGTAAATAGAATTTTTGATGATACACCAGCTGCTAGTACGGGACTTAAAGAAGGAGATAGGCTAATTGCTATTAATGGTGAAGATATTACTAGTCTTAGTTTAAGTGAAGCAGTAGCAAAAATAAAAGATAGTGCCACTGGAACAGAAGTAACTCTTACTGTAATGCGTGGTGAAGAAAAATTAGACTTTAAAGTAAAAACAACAACTGTGATCAATCCTTTGGTTACAAGTAGTATATACTCACAAGATGGTAAGATGATTGGATATATAAAGATTGATATTTTTGCAGCTAATATTGCTGATCAATTTGAGAGTACTTTAGATGAATTAGAAGAAAAAAATATCGATAGTTTAATTATTGATGTACGTGATAATCCAGGAGGTTATCTTGGTCAAACAGAAGAAATTTTATCTTTATTTATGGATAATAAAAAAGTTTTATATCAACTTCAATCCAAGAATAATATAGAAAAAGTATATGGACTTTCTAAAAAAGTTGATAGAA
>CAJFVY010000045.1 GCA_904420615.1 uncultured Bacilli bacterium
AAAGAAAAAAGAACCATCATTGAAGGACTACTAGATAAAATAGTTGTTGATGGTAATACTTTAAAAATATACTGGAATGTTAGTGAAAGCTAACATAAAAATTGTAGTGTTTTCTCTCCATATGTCTTATAGCCCAATAAAAGTCATACTAATATTAATTTTTAAATTATTAATAATATTTTTTACATTAGAAGGTAATATTACTTTAAAATATAATTGTTTTTTAGAAGCGTTAAAACTTTTTAATAAAGTTAAATAACTATTATCAGTTTGCTTAAAATCATTATATATATTGATAATTGATACAAAGACACAAATTAATAATGACATGAACACAATAGAATTAATACTTGCTCCAACCCAAATAATAATTAAGGGTCCTAAAGCTACTTTTGGTAATGAATTTAATACCGTTAAGTATGGATCTATAATTTTAGCTAATCGTTTATTCCACCACATAAGAGTAGCTACTAATAGTCCTAAAATTGAAGATATAGCAAATCCGATAACAGTTTCATAAATAGTAATTCCTATATGAGTTAATAAATCATTTTCAACAAAAAGTGTTCCAATTGTTTTAACTACTAGACTAGGACTAGATGATAAGAAAGTATTGATTAGACCCAATCTGGCCGCTATTTCCCATAGAGCTAAAAAGAATACTAAAATAATTAATTGAAAGATAATAATGATAATTTTTTCTTTTCTTTGCTTCTTTAAATATTGTTGATGTTCTTTACTAGATGTGGACATCTAAATCCCTCCATATCATGTCATAATAGTAATTAAATTCTTTACACTTTCTATTTTGAGTAGGGGTAGATCGACCGGTAAGTTCAATATCATAGATTTTTTTAATAACAGCGGGTCGTTTAGTAAATACAACTACTTGATCAGAAAGACTGACGGCCTCTGAAATGTCATGGGTTACCATAATTGCTGTTTTATTTTCTAACTTTATCATTTTATAAACATCATCTGATAAGGCTACTCTAGTCATAGCATCTAAAGCTGAAAATGGTTCGTCGAGTAAAAGAATATCTGGTTTTATTGCTAGTGTCCTTATTAAAGCTACTCTTTGTCTCATACCACCAGATAAACTTGATGGGTAATGATAAATGAAGTCTTCTAATCCATATGTTTTTAATAAATGTAGTACATAATCTTTACTTTCTTTATTTAGAGTACCCTTTATTTTTAGTCCGAGTAGACAATTATCTAGAATAGTTAACCATGGAAAAAGACAATCTTTCTGTAACATATATCCTATCACAACATTTTTTTTATTAAAAACAACAGAACCACCTGATTTACTTTCTAAGTTAGCTAAGATAGAAAGTAGGGTACTTTTTCCACATCCTGATGGTCCAACAATAGAGATAAAACTGCCTTCTTTTACTTCTAAGTTAATATCTTTTAATGCTTCTATTTCATCTTTTTGTGTTTGATAATTTTTTTTAAGATGTGATATAGTTAGGAATTTATTTGACATTATAAGTTAAATCACCATATGGTGCTCTTGTGTCTAATTGATTGGCTGCTTCCATAATTTCTTGTAAGTGATTAAAAGATTCTTCTGTAAATTCTGTAGTAGTAGGCCATGCATCTATTTCACGATATCTTTTAATTACTTTTGTTAGATCTTCTAAAGAAGTATCAGGAAATTGTGGTAGAATTGCTTGTGCTACTTCTTCATCAGTAGAATTATGAACGAAATCTAGGCCTTTTTGAATAGCACTTGTGAAATCTTGAATGGTATCTTCATTTTCTTCTAAATAACTAGTTCTAGCAAAATAAGTTGTATAAGGAACAACGCCTCCTAGTTCTCCAATGCTAGCAACAACATATCCATATCCTTCTTGTTCTAACTGTAATGCATTAGGTTCAAATAATGATACAAAGTCACCTTGTCCACCGATAAAGGCACTACTCATAGCGGCAAAGGCTACTGAAGTATCAATGTATAAATCATTTTGTGGATCAATACCATTTTCACGTAATCCCCATTCTAGAGTCATCTCTGGCATACCACCAGCACGACCTCCAATCACAGTTTTTCCTTTTAGATCCTCTATAGTAAAATCTTCATATGGTTCTCTTGATACTAAAAATGATCCATCTTTTTGTGTTAGTTGTGCAAATGTTTTAAGATAATCTTTTTCTCCACCGTTATAAACATAAATAACTGTTTCACTACCAGCAAATCCTATATCAGCATCTCCACTTAACAGAGCAGCACTAACTTTGTCAGCACCTGATGCTAGTGATAAGTCAATTTCAATATTATAATCTTCAAAATATCCATTTTCGATAGCAGCATACATAGGAGCATAAAAAATAGTATGAGCAACTTCAGCTAACCTTATGGTTTTACTATCTTGTTTTTCACTTTTATTTTGATTAAAATTGAATAATACAGCGCAAACAAGTACAAAAGCTATTATGATTAGAATGATGGAAATAATTATTTTTTTCAAACTAAATCCTCCTTTCAGTTCAAAATATTATATGATAGTTTTTTCTCCTTGTTCATGACAAGTTAGGAGAATGACAAAAAAATTACGAAAAAAGCCTAAACATTTTAATTTTGATTGAAAAAATTTTTCGATAATTTTATACTGTTAGTGAAGAAAGATAAGGAGGACAATATATGAATATTGAAATACTAGATATGTTAATGGATAACAAAAAAATTAAGAGCTATTATCAGTTGGCGAAAGAAATGGAATTTCCTTATACTACATTACTTGATTTAGTCCATGGTAGAAGTATAAATCTTTATAGTATTGAGTATATTGCAAATTATTTTGGCGTTTCAAAAATACTGCTATTAGAGCCGACAAGAGTATATCAGTTATTAAATGAAGATAATGATATTAGTGGTAGTAATTTTTATTTTGATTTAAATCAAGAATCTTATGCAATGACTAATATGTTATTACATGGGTGATAATTCTTTTCATTTATCAAGGTTTCTGATAAAATGGTAAGTGGTGATATATATGGGATTTTTAAAGAAATTAAAAGATAAGTTTACAAAAAATAATAAAGAACAAGAAGAAATTGAAATTTATGAAAAAGGATTAACCAAAACAAGAGATAAATTTAGTTCTAGTTTAATACAATTAACTAAAAAGTATAAAAAGATTAATCAAGAATATTTTGATGAATTAGAAGAAATATTAATTATGGCGGATATCGGTGTAAATACTGTTATGAAGTTTATGGACAGGTTGATAGATCGAGTAAAGAGTGAAAAAATAACCGATCCAGAAGAATTAAAAGAGTATATAGTAGATGAACTTTTTGTAGTTTATGTTAATGGAAAAGTTTTGTCTAATAAATTAGTAGAGAATGAATCTGGTCCTAGTGTTTATTTATTTGTAGGCGTGAATGGAGTAGGTAAAACTACAACGATTGCTAAGCTGGCTCATATTTATAAAAATCAGGGTAAAAAAGTATTATTAATTGCTGGTGATACTTTTCGTGCAGGAGCTACTGAACAATTAAAAGAATGGGCTAATAGATTAGATGTAATGTTTTACGGTGGAAAAGAAGGTGCCGATCCTTCTAGTGTTATTTATGCGGGATTAGAATACGGAGTACAAGAACAAGTAGATATTATTTTAGTTGATACTGCAGGACGACTACAAAATAAAGATAACTTGATGAAAGAATTAGAAAAGATGAATAGAGTTATTGGTAAAGTGATACCGGGAGCTCCGCATGAAACATTATTAGTGATTGATGCGACTACAGGTCAAAATGGTATTCAACAGGCTAAAGCTTTTAAAGAGATAACAAATGTTACAGGTATTATTTTAACTAAGCTAGATGGTACTGCGAAAGGTGGTATTATCTTAGCTATTAAAGAAGAAGTAGATATACCTGTTAAATATATTGGCTTAGGAGAAAAAAGTGAAGATTTACAAGTCTTTGATATAGAAAAATATATTTATGGTTTATTTAAGGATTTTATGGGGGAATAAGTATGAGTATGCCTAAAAAAAGTATTACTACAATTAATAAAAAAAGTTTAAAAAAGAAAAAAGAAATCAATACCAAACCACTTATTATTATTCAATTGATTTTAACGATAGCAGTTATGATATTTGCGGTTGTTACAATTTTTGTTCATGATCTTCTTATTTGGTTTGAACTATTATTAGCAATAACTTTAATTGATATGGGGATTAATAATCACTTTATTTATAAAAGAAAATATTTTACAGCTATCTATTTGGTAATTGGCTTAGCATTAGTTTATTTCTTTATTAAAGGCCAATTAGGGGTATAAAATGGAAAAAGATTTTGTTTATTATACTTTGTTATTTGATATTTATGGTAATTTACTAACTAAAAAGCAACAAGATTATTTTAAAGAATACTATTTTAATAATCTTTCTTTAACTGAAATAGCTGAAAATTATCAAGTTAGTAGGAATGCGATTCATCATCAATTAAAACAAGTAATTTTAAAATTAGAAAATTATGAAAATATTTTGCATGTCGCGTTAAAAAATAAAAAATTAGAATCCATCATAGAAGAAATACAGGATAAAAAATTAAAAGAAAAATTACAAAATTTAATAGAAATGTAATTTTTCTTTTTTTTGTTAACTATTTATGATATACTTAATTAGAATACAGGAGTGGATTTTATGTTTGATAAAATAGTTTATATTAGTGATCGAAGTGCCAATATAAAATTAAAAGATAATGAGAATATTACGATTAATTTAATGAATTTACATTTGGTTTTTGAGGATAAGGATAAGACTATACTTGCAGAAGTAGATGATTTAGAGGAAGATATTGTTAAGGCTAGATTTTTAGGAGAAATAGTAAATGGTAGATTGGTAGGAGGAGTTTTAAGAAAACCTACACTAGATGCTTCTATTCGTGTAATTAACCAGGATGAAATTCCTATGATTGTAGGTCAAGATATTGCTGGTAATATGTTAATGGGAGTTAGTCCTTATTATAATAATCATCCAGTTTATTTAGATGTAAATAATTTTTTTAGTAATCACTTTGCTATTTTTGGTAATAGTGGTAGTGGTAAATCTTGTGGTATTTCTAGAATTATTCAAAATATGTTTCATGATGAACGATTATTTCCTTATAAAGCAAATGTGATTTTGTTTGATTCATCGGGAGAATATTATAATGCTTTTAAGGAATTAGATAAAATTAATAGTAATTATCATTATAGATTTATTACTACTAACGAAACAGATCATATTGGAGAACCGTTGAGACTTCCTATTTACTTATTAAATGAAGTTGATTTAGCTTTATTATTACAAGTAACGGAACATTCACAATTACCAATTATTGAAAGAATGTTAAAACTAGCTCGCATTTTTGCTAGTAAAGATGTGGATGCCAATAAATATAAGAATCACTTAATTGCTAAGGCTATTATGACTATTTTATATACTAATGAAAGTGCTCCTCAAAAACGAAATGATTGTTTTTCTATTTTGGCATCTTGTTCTACCAAAGAGTTTAATTTGGAGACACCAGTCCAGGGAATAGGATATGTTCGTAAATTTCGCGAATGCTTTACGATTGATTCTCATGGACAATTTGCTGAAAGTGTCATGTTAACAGAATATGTTTCTAATTTTATTCATGATGAATATGATAATTATGAACCTAATAAAGAATGCTTTTATACATTACCTGATCTAGAGAAGGCTTTAAATTTCACTTTAATTAGTGAAGGATGGCTACGTAATGAGAATACTTATGGTGATGCAGTTACGTTAAGAGTTAGATTACATTCTTTAATTGCTTCTAATAATTCAAAATATTTTATGGCTGGAGATCAATATGTTCCTCTTGAGAATTATTTATCTAATTTATTGATTAGTAATGGTCAAAAATATCAAATTATCAATATTAATTTAGATGATGTAGATGACGATTTTGCTAAGGTAATTACAAAAGTATATTCAAGACTATTTTTTGATTTTACAAAACGCTTAAAAGAAAGAGCTAGTATTCCTTTTCATATTTTAGTAGAAGAAGCTCACCGTTATATTCAAAATGATACTGATAGATTCTTGTTCGGTTATAATATATTTGAACGAATTGCTAAGGAAGGACGTAAATATGGTTTAATTTTAGGACTTATTTCCCAAAGACCTGTAGAACTTTCTGATACCGTTATTTCTCAGTGTTCTAACTTTTTAATTTTCAAAATGAACCATCCTGTTGATGTAGATTACATCCGTAAAATGGTGCCTAATATTTCAGATGAAATAGTAGAAAAACAAAAGTCATTACAGTCTGGTACTTGTTTAGCTTTTGGTCCTGCTTTTAGAATACCATTAATTGTAAAACTAGAGATGCCTAATCCTGAACCTAGAAGTGGTAACTGTGATGTGGTTAGAATCTGGAATGGAAAACAAATAGCAGAGTCTATGAATAATAATAGCAATAATACACAAGAGTCTAATACTTTAGAAAGTCAACCATCCGTTAGCAATGTGGCACCTACAGTTAATAATACTATTAGTAATGGATCTGCTACTTTTGAACAACCTATAACAGCAATACCAGAAGTTCCAGCTCAACAAGTAGTGGTAAATGCAGAAAATACTGCGAATTTTGTTAATCCTACTGTTTCTAATAATACAGTAGTAGCTAGTAATAATATGAATAATAATGTAGATAATAATGTCATAAATAGTAATATGAATCCTAGTGTTGATACCAATGCAAATACTAATACGAATATGAATTTTCAACAAACAATAACTAATGAAGGAAATGCGAATACATCTTCTATTATCCCTGAGATAAATGAATTAAGTTAATGAGTACTATTGTAAAAGTACTCATTTTTATGGTATAATCTATTAAATAGTAGAGGTGATAATATGAAAAATATTAATGAGATTATAAATGATCAAGCTGTATTAGAAATTTTATCATCAGTTTTAGAAAATAATGCTACTTTAACAGAAATATCTGCTTTTTCTCCGAATGGTGAAAAATATGGGTATAATCAGTATTCTTCATTTATTGTAATAGATTTCTTTTTAAAATATTATATTTTATTTCGTGAAAAGTTCTTATGGGATTATTGTTTAGAAGAAACTAGAAAAATTGTATATAACTTTAAAAATCACCAAGATTTAGTATGGAAATTTTATACTTTATTAGGCAATTTAGTGCAAGTAAAATTAGGCCTTGAAGATAGTACTAGATATAGTAATAAACGACAAATCTTAAAATATATTTATGATCAATATATTGTAAATGGTTATTGCTTTTATAGTTTTTCTTCTCAAGAACTAAAACAAATAGAACAAGCTGGTATAGATCCTACTACAATGTGGTCTTATAACAATGATATAAAAAAGTTAAATTATATTTTTGATAATCATAATTGCAAGGATATATTACCAGATCTTAAAAAAAGTGCAAAATATGTTTCTATTACTGATTCGCCAACTTTAGCATATTTTGAAGCTATTCAAAGTCCAAAGTATTTATGTATGGTTTCATCAGCTAATAAATATATGAAAACAAGTAATTTTGATCAAGAAGCTTTTTATCGTCATGATCTTGTAGCTTGTCAAAATAATATTAGTAAGTTATGTAATCAATTACACATGTCTCAGAAAGAACAACAAACCATTTTAAAGATTTTTAATCAGCAATGGAAAAATTATAATATTTCAAACTCTAAGTCATGTTTAGCTTTTGTAAAGAGAGAAGCATTAGATAAAAATAAAATACATAATATAGAAAGTATTTTAAAAAATTGTTGTAATGAAGAATTAATTTATTCTATAGCTAGAATTCTAGATAGTAAATATCCAGTGATCAGAAGATATACACCTATCAAAACAGAAGATTTTGATATTGTTATATTACCAAGTTATGAAGAAATAAAAAATAAAGAATGGAAGAAAGCTATGATAGAATCTAGTCAATTATTTCAGCAAGTTTCTAAAGAAATAGAAGAGGAAAATAATCAGCTTGAATTTAGTGGATTATTAGGATTTAGTGGAGGATATGCTAGTGTCATAGCCTTATTTGGGATGCTTTGTATTAGTTTAGGATCTACATTACTTATTCTTTTAAAATATTATGGAGGATAGTATGGACAAATTAAGAGTTGTATTTATGGGAACACCAGTTTTTGCTGTTCCTATTTTAGAAGGATTAATAAAAAATTACCAAGTTGTTGGAGTAGTAAGTCAACCAGATAAAAAGATAGGAAGAAAACAAGTTTTAACACCAACTCCTATTAAAGAAGTTAGTGCACTTTATAATATTCCTATTTTTCAGCCTGTAAATATTAGGAAAGATTATAAGACAATTTTAGATTGGAAACCAGATTTAATTGTTACTTGTGCATATGGTCAAATTATTCCTAACATTCTTTTGGATACACCTAAATATCATGCTATTAATGTGCATGCTTCCTTACTTCCTAAATTACGTGGAGGTGCACCTATTCATCATGCCATTATAGATGGATATCAAAAAACAGGTATTACGATTATGTACATGAGTGAAAAAATGGATGCCGGTGATATTCTTGCACAAAAAGAGATAGAAATAACATCTCATGATACTATGGGAAGTTTACATGATAAATTAAGTCAGTTAGGTAAGGATTTATTATTAGAAACTCTTCCTAAATTATTAGATCATTCTATAGAACCAATAAAACAAGATAAACAAGAAGTAACTTATGGATATAATATTACAAAAGAAGATGAAAAAATAGATTTTAATAAACCAAAAGAAGTAGTAGAAAGATTAATTAGAGGATTAAATCCAGTACCAGGAGCTTACGCATTAATGAATGGTAAGAGATTAAAAGTGTATGCTGCAAAAATTGGACATCGTTTTTATCCTAATACTCCAAATGGTACTATTGCTGAAGTTTCAGAAGATGGAATTTCAGTTGTATGTAATCATGAAGAAATCATATTAACAGACATTGCTATAGAAGGAAAGAAACGTTGTTTAGTAAGGGAATATTTACATGGTAATGATCCAAGTAAATTATTAGGAATTGTACTCGAATAGGATGATAGAAAATGAAGGAAGATAAGAAAAAGAAAAAAAATCAAGTATGGGAAACAATAAAAAAATTGTGGCAAACACCTAGAGGAAGAGGAATTCTATTTTTCGCTATTTATTTTATTTTCTTTGCATTATTAATTATGGGAATGCGAAGTAGTGCTACTATGAAGCAAAATAATTCTAATAATACTACTGAAAATAAAACGAATTTTACTTATCATTTAGATGGAATAGAAAATGCTAATTATTATTTTACGGTAACTGAAAATCGTGATTCAAGTGTTATTAGCTATAATGGAAGTAGAAATGGTGATCGAATGGAGATTTTATCTAGTACAAATCAAGAATATTTCTTATATGGCGATTTAGCCTTAGAAAAGGTAAATGAAACCTTTGTAGCAAGTATAAATCCATTTTTGTATCCTACATTATTACATTATGATACGATAGAAAAGATATTGTCAGATGCTCATTTGACAGCAACAACAGAGTATGAGGAAGGTGGCACTCTTTATCAGTATAATATTACTACTACCACACTTGCGCAAATCTTAGATGATGAAGTTATTGATTTAGATGATTTACCTAATACTATTAACGTAACTGCAAATGAAGAAAATCAAGTTATTAGAATTGAATATATTTTAAATAGTTATGATACGTATAAATTAGGAATGATCTCTAATTTAACTATTACCGTGGAATATCGTGACTTTGGAACTGTTGGTGAGTTAGTAATACCATCATAATAAATCACAAATAAAAACTATTTGTGATTTTTCTTTTACAAACTCTTTATTATTCGATATAATATATTAACAGAAGAAAGGTGATAACATGTTTGAAAGCTTAGGAGATAGATTACAGAATGCTCTACATAAAATAAAAGGATACGGAAAGATCACAGAAGATAATATTGGAGAAATGATGCGAGAAATAAGGCTTGCTTTATTAGAAGCCGATGTTAACTATAAAGTAGTAAAAGAATTTACTAGTCATGTTAAAGAAAAAGCTTTAGGAGAAGAAGTACGAAAGAGTATTAAACCAGGAGAATTATTTGTTAAGATTGTTCAAGATGAGTTAACAGAATTATTAGGAGGGGATAGTGCTCCTCTTAATATGAGTGGTAATCCTGCTATTTTGATGTTAGTAGGACTACAAGGATCTGGTAAAACAACTACGATTGGTAAATTAGCACAGTATTTACGTAAAAAAGAGCATAAAAAACCATTATTAGTTGCTGGTGATGTATATAGACCAGCTGCAATCGATCAGTTGAAACAACTTGGTAAACAATTAAATATTGAAGTTTATGATGAGGGAAAAAATGATCCAGTAGAAATTAGTAAGCATGCAATTTCCTATGCCAAGGAACATCAGTATGATTATGTATTGATAGATACTGCTGGTAGATTACAGATTGATGAAGATTTAATGGTTGAGTTAGAAAATATATATAAAGCTGTTCATCCACAAGAAGTTTTATTAGTAATCGATTCTATGATGGGTCAAGACGCTATTAATGTTATTGAAGGTTTTAATAAACGATTATCTTTAACTGGTGTTATTTTAACGAAATTAGATGGTGATACTAGAGGCGGTGTTGCACTATCTGTAAGACACTTAACTAATGTACCTATTAAATTTGTTGGTGTAAGTGAAAAAATGGATGGGCTAGATGCTTTTGATCCTAAACGCATGGCTAATCGTATTCTCGGTATGGGAGATATTGTAGCTTTAGTAGAAAAAGCAGAAGAAGCTATGGATACGGAAGAAGCTATGAAAACTGCTAAGAAAATGCAGACAGGTAAATTTGATCTTGATGATTTTTTAAGTACATTAAAACAAATGAAGAAATTAGGACCACTGGAAAATTTATTGAAATTATTACCAGGGGCTAAAAAAATGGGACTTAGTCAAATAAAAATTCCAGAAAAACAGCTTGCTCATATTGAAGCCATTATTTTATCAATGACCTTAGAAGAAAGAAAGCATCCTGATATTATTAAAGCAAGTCGTAAAACTAGAATATCTAAGGGATGTGGTCTTTCTGTACAAGAAGTTAATAAATTATTAATGCAATTTGAACAGATGAAAAAAATGATGAAACAAATGCAAAATGGTAAAATGAAACTCCCTTTTTAGGCAAATACTAGATACACATAACTAGACTTTTGAATACTCTATAACAGAGGAGGAAAAGTATATGTTATTTAATAATCAATCTTTTGCATTGGATCAGAATTCAACTATTACTGGAGATGGAAATGTTGTTGATCAAGATATGAATATTGATGTAAATATTAATGATCAAGGTCAAATGCCAATGACATCATCTAATTTTATGGATAGTCAAAATCCTATTGTGGAACCTGTTCAAGAACGACAAGTTCATCGTACTATTGTGCATCAAGTTCCACATGTATGCCCAATCAGAACTCGAGTAATCAATCATCATATTTTTAAACATACTTATTGTCCACAATATTCATGCTGTGAAGAAAATGTAGTATGTAATATTGATCAAGGTTCTTGCTGTAATTTCCGTTAAAACTAGAGTGAAATAGCAAATGGATTTACAAGATTCATTTGCTATTTTTACATGTAAAGAAGTGTCTATTTTTGTCGGATTACTTGTCATTCGAGATTTATAATAGTATGATGAAAATAGGAGAGTGATACTATGATTTATCCTTCCATAGATAAACTTTTAAATACTGTAAGTTCAAAATATGAATTAGTTCATATTGCTGCTAGAAGAAGTAAGGAAATGGCAAGAGATGGACACTATCAAATGCGTGAAAGTGCTTATCATTGTAGCAAAAATATTGGACGAGCATTAGAAGAAGTATTAGAAGGAAAAATAAAAGTAAAAAAAGCACTTAATTAAGGTGTTTTTATTTTGTAATTAATTTTTCTTGACATTTATTAATATTTAGTATAATGTAATTATCAAATTATGAGAGGGTGTATGAGGTATAATAAAGTTTGGTACAATAGTTAATTCTTCATTATAATGTTATTATCATTCTTTATGATGATACTTCCAAAGACAGTCTAATCTTATTAGTAGCTGTTTTTGTTATTAGAGAAATTATGGATAAGATAACTTTAGAAAAATTTTATGAACAAATTAAAGATTATAATGAATATGATCAAAAAAAGATTATAAAAGCATATCAGATGGCAGAAGAATTACATAAAGGACAATTTCGTGAAAGTGGAGACCCTTACATTATTCATCCTTTAAGTGTTGCTTATATTTTAAGTGAATTGCGTGCAGATGCTGATACAGTTTGTGCTGGTCTTTTACATGATACTTTGGAAGATACTAAATTAACAAAAGAAGAAATTGTATCTAATTTTAATCAAGATGTAGCAAATCTTGTGGATGGAGTAACGAAAATAGCAAAAATGAATTTTTCTTCTAAAAAAGAACAAAATTTAGCAAATACTAGAAAAATACTAACTAGTCTACGAAATGATGTTAGAATTGTTATTATAAAACTAGCTGATCGACTTCATAATATGCGTACACTAGAGTATAAAAAAGAAATAAAACAAAAAGAAAATGCTCTAGAGACTTTAGATATCTTTGTACCTTTAGCTTATTATATTGGTGCTTATCGTATTAGAAATGAACTAGAAGATTTATCTTTAAAATATTTAGAGCCGTATTTTTATCAAACAACTCTTGAAAATAGGGATAGACTAGAAAAAGAAGAAATGCCATCATTACAACACATGTTAGAAGAGATAACAGAAAGTTTAAAAAAGAAAAATATTATTAGTAATATTAAAATTAGAACTAAAAATATTTATGGAATTTATAAGAAGTTAAGTGAAGGGAAAGATCTATCAGAAATTCACGATTTATTTAGTTTAAAAATTATGGTTCCTACTGTAGATGATTGTTATGTAACTTTAGGTCAAGTTCATGGATTATATCATGTAGTAAATAATCAATTCAAAGATTATATTTGCACTCCAAAACCAAATATGTATCAATCTTTGCATACTACTGTTTTTGGTAAAGATGATAGATTAGTACAAGCTCAAATTAGAACTTTTGATATGGATATTATTGCTTCGTTTGGTCTTCCTGCATATTGGCAATTAAAGAAAGGACTTACTCGTAATGATATGCAGCAAATGTTAAGAGAAAAATTTCAGTTTTATAAATCATTAGAAGAAATTGATACCTCTTTTAGTAATAATAAAGAATTTATTGAACAAATCAGACGCCAGTTATTAACGACTAGAATATCCGTTTATACCATGAAAGGAAATACTATTCAATTACCAAAAGGCTCTACCCCAGTTGATTTTGCTTACGAATTAGGACCTGAAGTTGGAAATTCTATGCAATTAGCAGTAGTAAATGACAAAAAAGTTCCTTTCAATCATACCTTGCAGAATGAAGATCGTGTTCGTATTGTAACAGATCCTACTCAAACAATTCCTAATCCAAAATTATTGAAGGCTGCTCGAACGATTTATGCCCAACAAATGATAAAAAAGTTTACGCCTAATAGTTAATTTCAATATTAAAATTACACTTTTCGACAAATTTATAAAGTATTAGTTGCTATAGTAAGTATGGTGATCATAATGCGTTATAAATTTATAATATCAGTTTTATTTGCAGTATTATTAGGTGCTTTTGTAGGTAATTTTTTATTTAATAAATATAAAGAAGAGCAACTTGTTTTTCAAAGCGAAGAAGATTCTATTTATTTTTTGGAAGAAGGGGTCTATGATAATAAAGAAAGGGCAGAGAATGCTACTTCTAATATAGATGCTAAGATTATTGTTAAAGAAGATGCTAAATATTATGTTTATTTGGCTATTACTGATGATGATATAAATCTTGAAAAATTAAATACAATGTATGATGAGTTAGAGATAAATGCAACTGTAAAAGAAATGAAAGTTTCTGATGAATCTTTTTTGAGTACTTTGGAACAAATGGATGGTCTTATGAATTCAGCTACTAAGAATGATGAAATATTAGCCATTAATAAAGTAGTATTAGCTACTTATGAAGAAATGGTATTAAATAACTAAAAGAGGTAACCTTAAGTGTATATACTTAATGAGGTGTTGAAATGCGAGTAATTGATGTTCCTACTTTAGAAAGACCTAGAGAAAAAATAATAGAATATGGAGTTAATAATTTAACAGATAGTGAATTATTAGCTATTTTATTATCATCTGGTACAAAAGAAAAAAGCGCTTTAGAGGTTGCCTTTGAATTATTATTAAAAGTTGGCAATTTATATAATCTTGAAAATATTCACTTAAAAGAATTACAGGAAATAAAAGGTATTGGATTAGCCAAAGCTGCAACTATTATGGCCGCTATTGAATTAGGTAGACGTATCTTCCTTTCTACAACATCTAATAAAATAAACTTTTCATCTTCTTTAGATATTTATCAATACAGTCGTTATTTATTTCATGGTAAGAAACAAGAATATTTTTATTGCTTTTATGTAGATAGTAAAAAAGATTTGATTGCTAGTAAATTATTATTTGTAGGTACAATAAATAGGAGTGCTGTTCACCCAAGAGAAATATTTAAGGAAGCATATAAAAATTCTGCCAGTGCTATTATTTGTGTACATAATCACCCTTCAGGAGTTGTAACACCAAGTAAAAAAGATATTGAGTTTACAAATGATTTAATTAAAATTGGTATATTTCAAGGAATTCCTATTTTAGATCATTTAATTGTAAGTGAGGATAAATATTATAGTTTTGGAGAGAATAAAATTAGTAGTTAACTTGAAAAAAGAATTATAAATTATTATACTATAAAAGAAAGGAATAGGAAAAATGAAAAATAGAAAAAAGAAAAAAAAGATTATTATCATTGTTTTGATATCATTTATTTGT
>CAJFVY010000046.1 GCA_904420615.1 uncultured Bacilli bacterium
TTCTTTGCCATTTTATTATCACCACTTTTTATTCCTTACATATATATTAACACAAAAAACGCACAATTTCTCATGCGTTTATCCTGCAATGTCTAATTTTAGAAATAGCATCTGAAATACGTAAAGCTGACTGATTATTATTATTTTTTCCCTTTTCAAGTGCCTGTTCTAGTAATACACTTTCTTCTGATGAACTATCTAAATAATTATAATCAAAATTAGTGATAGCTAATTGTAACAAATTGTCATCTTGTAAAAGTGTTTTTTCCATATTATCAGCATTAAATGTTGGATTAGATAACTCTTTTTGAACAAAATTAAGTACTGGTAACATTCTATTAACAAATTCTCCATCTTCACTACTCTTCTTTTTAGCACCTGCAAAAGTTTTAACCATATTTTCCATAAGAAGTCTAATATAATTATCACGATCTACTTTAGATGCTAATTCCCGTGCTCCATAATCAGTTGTAAAGGCACTAGTTTTTCCACTTTTTAAATATTCCATAGTAGCATACAAACCTTGCCCTTTTTGATATTTACGATCAGAAATAGCACTAGCAATAGCTAAATCCATTACAGTATTAATATTACGATACAATGGATCATCTTCTCTTGTTACTGTAACATTAGAATTATTACTATTAGTTACTTGTCTCATTTCACCCAAGCGCATATCTAAATATTGACTTGCTTTAGCTTGATCACTTTGCAACGGTAAATTAATTACTGTAGTAGCATCTAAGGCATCGGCAGGATTATTTTGAGAAGATTCAAGTACTTCTGGATCATAATTCTGATTTCTTAACTTATCTAATTCTTGATGATCATACATAGTCTCCAACATTTCTTTAGTTGTTAGCGTAGACTCTATTTGATCATTAGCTAAAACATCAACAATTAAATGTTTTTCAATATCACTAGGACTAGGAACAGTTGAATTAGAAAAAGTATAAAAATCTTTTGGTGCTACATCATGATAAACAATACCAGGAAACTTATCACTAGTTTTACCATGTAAAAGAGGTGAAATAGAATCAGCAAACTTTAATTGGCCTGTCAAAGCTTTTTCCATTTGATTTAATCTTGCTTTATATTGGCTTAAAGCATTATCAATAGCCGGAGTAACTTGACCCTTATATGATTTTTCAATATATCTTGTATACTCATTTAAATTATAATAAATTTGACAATTTTTAATAATATTTTCAAGCATATTTACAACAGAATCTCTACTCATTTGTACATTAGCTAAATTAGCAAATAATCTTTCCTCAGATAACACTTTATCTTCTCTTGGAATAATTGCATAATAACTACTTCCATCTTCTAATGTATATCTAGCATATATTTTTCCATCTTCTTTTACAAATTTAGCATCTACTATTTGATCCGTAATATTAGCAAATAAACTAAACACTCTTTCATTTTGATTAACCGCTTTATTAATATTTGGTACTGTAACAGTTGCAATAGTTTGTGCTTGCTTTAAGTTATTTTTACTACTATTTACCTTGGATTTTAATTGATTTATAGTATCTAGAAGCTGATTAGATACTTGTTTGTTAAATCCTTGATTATACTGTCCTAATTGATCCAATGCTTGTTTATACAAAAAAGCTATTTCTGTTAAATCAGAGCCATTTATATTAACATTCTCAGTCATACTATCAAGTTGTTGTAATAAATCCGCAACTTCTTTTACTTGCTGATATGTAGTAGCTCTTTGTTCTTCAAGGGAAATCCTTGTTTCCATACTCTTAGTTGCATTTGTAAATAAATTATTAGCCTCGGATTGCAAATGACGAAGTTTTTCTAACATAGAAGAATCGTCATTGCCATTCATAGTCATTAAATTTTGTTTAAGATTTTGAAAAGAAACTTGTAACTTAGAATCGTTACTTCCCTGCAAAAGTTCCTCAATATGTTTCATAGTGTTTTGAATTACATTTTTGCTAGAATTTATTTGATCTTGTAACTCTTCTGTAGTCGTTTTCTCTAATAAATGCTTTATTGATGTAGTATTAACATTATCTATCATAGCAGTTAGTCTGTTAGTACCAATACCATCTGTACTATTTAACATATTCTCTAATTTTCCCATTTTATCACCCACTATTATTCTACTATAAGAATAGTATAACATAAAATGACGAAAAAATGTTATTTTTTTTATGATTATACAAAAAAAGTAAATGAAATCTTAATTCATTTACTTCATAATATATTATTTTACATATTCATATTGTAAAGATGTAGAATTTTCTGTTTCCTGCACTACAGGAACAATAGAAATAGGTTCTTCGTCACCGGGAAGATATACATAACCATTACCATCATCACCTATAACATAAGTTGCTCTATCTTGTTCATTCACATAAACATCAGATGTAACTGCAAATTGTTGAGAAGAAGAATAAGCTTCAGATTCAACAGTTTGTTCTTCATTTGATTGTACTGCTTGATCATTAACATATGGTGCTTCTTCGATAATAACATCTGCTAAATCAGAATCTTCTTTTGTCTCCTCTTCAGCATTAGGATCAGGTAATTCTTCATTTAATCCCGTATCATCAGTAGTAACACCTGTAATATAATCTACTAAACTACCATCTTCTTCTATATATTCATCATAAATATGAACCTCTGGATCTGTAATTGGCTCATCTCTATTTAAGCTATCAATTGCTTCTTGCTTATTTGTATTAAAATTATTAGGATCAGAATCTTGAGGTGCTGGCATATTAGCAGTAGAATCTGTTGATGTTGTTGGTGTTGTAACTGTAGTTGCTGTATGATTAGTCATTTCCTGATTAGTATAAGTACTAGTTGCACTACTTTCTTGAGTTACAGTATTAGGTGTAGTAACAACTTCTTCAGTTGGAGTTTCTAAATCAGGTTCTGGAGTACTACTTTGACTAGTATTATTTCTATTCGTATTAGAAGGAATATAAGCCAAGCCACTCTCACCATTATTTTTGTTTAAAAAAAAGCTTGTAAAACCAGTTATCGCTAAGGCTGCTACTGTAGCAACAGCAATCGTAATCTTACCACGTGTTGAAAGTTTCTTCTTTTCTTCCTTCTCTTCTTTTTCAGCCTTTTTAGCTGCTTTCTTTGTTTTACGATCTCTTCTATAATCTAAATAAGATTGTCTTAAACTATCAAATTTATTTCTAACTTTCTCACGTAATGATAAATTTTCATCATCCTGATCATCATAGTCATACTCATCATCACTACTACCAGGTACAGGAACTATATTGTTAAGAAAATTGCTAATATCATTTTGATGAATTCTATTACCAAATTCATGAGTTAACCTTTTTCCTAAGTCCTCACTCGTTAAATTAGTACCAAACTTAGAGCTTTTCAAAAGTTCATCAAGATTATCATTATTTATTCTCTGATATCTACAAAATCTTTGTAAATCCTTAAGTGCTTCATCATCATTTTCTACTTTTCTTAATTCAACAGCACCGTTATTATCTTCTGCTACACAATAAGCTTTTTTACCATTGTCATCATATTGATAAAAACCAATAATTCTATTTTTCATACTTTATACCCCCTTATTATTGTGTCTTAATATTGCCGGTATATCTATAACCAGCATTTAAAAGACTAGTATCATTATATTTACTCCATTTTAAAGAAGTACTTGCAGGACTAATTAACCTTCTTGTTTGTTCACTATAGTATTCTACCATTCCATATAGTGGTGTGCCACCATAATCACCTATTTGTTCCTTACGTGATGTTAGTTTTATTCTACGCAAACAACTCTCATCTGTATCACTACAAGTTGTATATTTTAAATTCTGAGTATTCTTTTGCCATCCACTCCAACTAGACCAACTAGAAAATACAGCTGCCGTATCCTTACGATATTCATATAACACTGTTGTAGTAGGTTTTGTTGTAGAGCTATTATTATTACCATTGTTGTTGCTACTACTATTGTTATTGCTAGACTGATTATTATTTGTATTACTGCTATTATGACCACTAGTATTACTACTATGATTATTATTAGAACTACTTGTTGCACCACTAGACTGATTTGTTTCTACAGTTTTATTATTTGACTGTGTACTTGTACCATTAGATGTATTTGTTTCATTATTATCAGTAGTAGTTGTAGTACTATTATTATTAGAAGTAGTAGGCTCTGCTTCTTTTTCACAAATATTGTCTTCACAATTAGCATAATTTCCTAAGTAGACAGATACACTATCTTCTTCACTAGGACAAGTTAAGCTAACCTCAAGTACATATTCATCACCATCTTTAGTGATTTGTGCATAACTCTTTTGGGCATCACACGTCTTATTATCTTTATCTTTAATAGGAGATAATAAATCCTCATCAATCATATCTTGTAAAGAAATCGTTCTAGATCTACCATCTACTGTTGGTAAATTATCATTTGTATAATAATCAATAGCAGCATCCTTCATCTCATCTAAGTTTTGTTGGAATACTTCACTTGTTGTTTCCGAAGTAGTGTTTGTCTCTTTATTTTCTTCACTTTTATCATTACCACCAATAAACTTAGGCACTAACCAAACTAATAGAAAAGCAAAAATAATAACTAACATTACTTTTAATAAAAAATCACGGAATGGAAAACGTTTTTTTTCATTTTCTTCTGTATACATCCTAATCCCCCCTCATTTATGGCCCTTATTATACCACAGAAGGGTTACTTTGTCAACCTTTGTCAAGTGACAAAGCTTTAACTGCATAAATTTTCAAACTATTAATAAATCATTTATCTATAAAAAAATCTTTATATAATGCCCTAATTATTTCTTTTAAATGTAACAACTGTACACCCTGGATTCATAAAATCTACTTTATAATCTAGCACATGCTTCTCATGAGCCAAATAATCACTTACTGCTTTTCGCAATACTCCTGTACCAATACCATGAATAATGACTACCCTTTCATATCCTAATTTATAATAATCTTCAAGAAACTCTCGAACTTGTATAATAGCTGTTATACGATCTAGTCCATGTAAATCAATACTAGGAAGATTACTATAAAAGTTCAATTTCTTGCTCCCTTTCTAATACATCTTCTAATTTTGGAATAGAAATACGTCCACCCAAAGTAGTAACAGATAAAGCTCCCGCAATATTTGCTAAATAACAACTACGTTTCAAACCATATTGATGACTAATGAAGTAGGCAAAAGCACCGTGAAAAATATCACCTGCACCTGTTGAATCAATTGCTTTTACTTTAATACTAGGAATTAAATAATATTTTTCTTCTATTTTAGTAAAACAGCCATTACTTTCTAGCGTAATTACTACTTGATTTTGATACTTTTCTTGTAATCTATCATGCATTTCTATTAGTTCTTCTTTTTTTCCCGTATAAGTAATTCCCGTCGTTTCTTCCGCAAAATTTTTAGAACAGACTAAATAATCAACTAATCCTGCCAAACCAAGAGTTCCCTCTTTCACACTTCCTGCATCTAATATCTTAATAGCACGAGAATTATTTAATAATACTTCTTTACTTGCTTCTAATTCTTCCCCATCAACTAAAATAATATCGTACTGATTATTATTCTTAACAGTTAAACTTTTTTTATTAGGATCATGATATGTTAAAATAGTCCTAGAACCATTTCCTTTATTTGCTATAATAAAACTTAACATCGTTTTTAAATTTTTTTGTTCTTCTAAATATGAAAGATCAATTCCAAAATCTTGGAATTCCTTTTTCATTTTACTAGCATAGTAATCATCTCCAACCACACCAGAAAAAGCTACTTCTTCTTTCCATTTAGCAAGTACACAAGCAGCATTCGCAGCAGGTCCCCCACCACATTCTACTTGTTCATATACTCTTTTTTTGGTATTTTCTTTTGGATACTCTTGAACACTATAAGTTATATCATAAGAAGCATGACCAATCGTTATACATTTCATTTCTATCACCTAGTAATAAGTATAACGAGAAACTTTCATTTTTACAAATATATTCCATAAAATTTACAGTTTCTCTTTACTTATCCTCTTTCTTTTATGGACGAAACACCAACAATTTGATACAATGACTAAGGAGTGATTGTATGACAAAAGAAAAAGAAGAAAAGAAGAAAAAAACAAAGACCAGATCCAAAAAAAGACTTATTCTTGAAATCATCATTACAATTTTATTAGGCATAGCAGCATATCTTTTAGGTACTGTAATTGCAAAAAATATAATGGAATCAAAACAACCGGAGGAAAATAAAACAGATATTGATTTTAATTTCACTAACATCGAAACTATTGATAGCATAGATATTGATACTTTAATTCAAAACTATAATCAATTATTAAACGAAAACAATTTATCCTCTTATCAAATTTCTATTGATGAATTAACAGCTAATGATTATGGAATGGAATTTCAAGAGAACGACTTAAAATACTCATTTCAATTAGAAAATGATCAAGTTAATATTACTATGTTAGATTATAAAGAAAAAAATGATCTAACAGAACAATTAAGTAAATTACTAATAAAAGCAAATAATCCTGATTTAGATGATGAAAGTATTAATTTATTATATGAAAAAACTTTTGAAACAGAAAATACTACGCAAGAAGAAACTTATGGATTATCAGAATATTTTCAATATGGTGGCCTAGAAGTAAGTCTAAAAACATATCTTAACCAAGAATATCTTTATCAAATTCGAATTGGTAGATTAACTACTATTAATGAATAAAAAGGAGCGTTTCATGAAAAAAATTGTCTTTTCAATTATCTTAGTTATTTTATTGGGAGTTATCTTTGTCTATCGAGAAAATATCTATAATATATATAGGACTTATATTTTAAATGAGAAATCACAAGATATAGAATTAGAAGAAAAAAATGATTATTTTCGAAACGAAAGCTTTGATTATGTGCAACTAACTGATGATTTTACACCAGAAAACTTTAACGAGTTAAAAAATATTTACTATACAGTATTAAATTCAGGGCAAGAAGAATTTACTTTTTATTGTCCTGATGAATATACAAATTGTTTAGATGATGTAGAAACGATTGCTAATGATCAAACTATGTTATCTAATATCAATAACTTTGTTCATCCTTTTAATTCTTTTCAAAATATTGAGACTAGTTATGATAGCTATGGAAAGATTACGATTACCATCGAGCATAATTATTCTGATAATGATATAAAGTTAATTTCTGCTAAAGTAGATCAAATAGAACAACAAATATGGAATAATACTATGACAACTGACAGCAAATTAAGAGCTGCTCATGATTATATTATTAATAACACAAAATATGATTCTGCAAGAACAGATAAACAAATTATACAATATCAATCAGATACTGCCTATGGTAGTTTATTAGAAGGATATGCAATTTGTGGAGGCTATACAGATGCTATGGCATTATTTCTTGAAGATTTGCAGTTGGAGAACTATAAAATATCAAGTGCCAATCATGTATGGAATGCAGTAAATATCAATGGTACTTGGTATCATCTTGATTTAACTTGGGATGATCCTATTACGAATACTGGTGAAAATCTTTTAAAATATGATTTTTATTTGATTACGACAGACAGATTATTATTAATTGAACAAACAGAACATAACTTTGATCAAAGTGTATATCAGGAAGTAGTCTAAAGAAAAAAAAGTATTAAACAAAAATAATTGTTTAATACTTTTTAATTTTGATTATGAGGATCTTTTGATCTTGGAAAACTTTTATGATAGATTTCTTTCAAATAATCTACAGTAAGATGAGTATAAATTTGAGTTGAGGAAACACTTTCATGTCCTAACAATTCTTGGACAGAAAGAATGTCACAGCCCGCATTTAGTAAATGAGTAGCAAAAGAATGGCGAATCATATGTGGAGATATGTTCTTATTAATAGATGTCTTCTTAATGATTTCATCTAGAATATAACTAACGCCTCTTGTTGTTAATACTTCTCCATGTTGATTTAAAAACACATAAGGCGACTCTTTACTGTTAAGTATTTTATAACCATCTTTTTTATATAGTTCTAATATTTTAGCGGCATAATCTCCATAAGGGACATAACGTTCTTTATTCCCTTTACCTGTTATTAAGATCTGTCTATTTACTTCATTAATATCAGACCATTTTATCTTTACTAATTCCCCTACTCGGATTCCTGTCGCATAAAGTATTTCTAAAATCAAACGATTTCTTTGACCTAATGGTGTTTTTAAATCAGGAACTTTAAAGAGTAATTCTAATTCATAATACTCAAAATAGCGAGGTAAAACCTTTTCTTTTTTTAATCCATGTATCAAGATAAAAGGATTACTTTTAATCTTTCCATTCGCACATAAATAACGATAAAAACTACGTAAGGAACTTAAATGACGATCTATACTACTAGCTTTCATTTGTAAATCAGATTTTAAATAAATTAAATAAAGTCTTAGATCACTATACTCTATATCAAGATAACTTAAACTCTCTCTATTTAGATATTCAAGATAACCAGTAATATCTTTTTCATAATTTAAAACCGTATAATTAGAATAATGGCGTTGATATTTTAAATAATCTAAAAAACTAGCTAAATCAGGCATTATTTACTCCTCTTGGGATAGTCTATAGATATTTCTTCCTCTTCCATGTTTCGATATTCCTCAGGAGAAAGAAACTCTTCATGACCATCAACAGGTTCAGATATTGTATTATAATGATTAGCTCTAGCTTGAGCTTTATAATATTTATCATAATTATCAGTTCCTACAAATCTTTTTGTATTTATTTCCAAATTAGTAACAGGTAATTTAGCTCTTTGATCTCTCATTTTTACAAATGCACCACGAAAAGTTTCATAACCTAAAAATTCTTGATATATCATATAAAGCGCATCTTCCTTATCCATGGTACTAGTATAATCATTTTGCATAAAGGAATATAATCGATAAGAAAAATTACTATTTCCAAAAATTGATTTTAAATCTTTTGCTTCTTTTTGTTCTATCAAATTTCTTAACTTCCACCATATATTTTGAACTAAAGGAACTGCAGGTACTTGCTTGATAGTTCTTTTTCCGCTAATAGTATTGATTGTATTGGTTTTAAGTTTTGAAATAATATCTTGCATAAAAGGAGCATCAAACATAGCTGGTAAATAATATGATTGATCCTCTTTTGTAACTTTAACAGCAAAGCCAATTTTTTCATTTCTGCCTTTTGAAAAGTGTTCTATTAAAGACCGTAAAGAGTATTGACAAGTATCCATATCAAGCTCTTCTAAAGAAAAATATGGACCATTATTATTTAAATTGATAGATTGTTCACTACTATATTTTTTTTCTTTATTAGGAGTATAATTATATTTTACCAATTCATAAGTTTTTTTATTTTTAGCCATTTTAGTCCCTGCCTTTTTAATATTATAACTTTTTTTTTAAGTAATGGCTAGTCCTAGTTTATCAAATTTCAAAATAGATTAATTCTACCAATTCATTAATAAGTCTTCAAATTCTAATGTAAATATTACAAAATGACAAATTATTGATTATTATATTAATATTGAAAATATATTTAAGCATTATTTTACTGTAATATATAGGGATCTGAACTTGTACCACTTCCTTTAGTAATACAAACATTAGATGACAAGTAAAGAGTTGGTCTAAA
>CAJFVY010000047.1 GCA_904420615.1 uncultured Bacilli bacterium
AGAATCCATTACATATTCTATATTTTTTATAGAATCTCCTTCATATAAATTCTCAGTTCCATAACGATAAATAGTACCAGTACCGGAAAAATTATTTTGGTGCTCTACATTAGAACTACAGCCAGTAAATATTAATAAAATCAAAATCATAAATAGAAAATTAGAAATTTTTCTTTTCATAAAAACAACTCCCTCTCACATTCTAACGCTTTAATTATAACATACTATATAACATTATAAGAAATATTTTTATTTTTGCAATGCTTCTTTCATATTTATTTTACTTAAATACAATTAAAATAAATAGTATTTGTCTTTCTTATTCATTAATGACGATAAATTAGTATGGTCCTGTTACTTGCTTCTTTTGGAAGCAAAAACGAAATTTTCTTTTCCAAAATCCAATGATTTTTTTGTAAAAGATTAACTGTAAGTTCCAATTCTTGATTAACATTCCCCTTCATCGCTAAAAAGGCACCGTTTTGTTTCACTAAGGGCATACACCAAACTAATAATTTTGGTAAAGAAGCAACAGCTCTTGCTGTTACAATATCAAAAGTTTTATTTTTTATTGCTAAATCTTCTGCTCGAACATGCAGAGCCTCAATCCCTACTAAACCTAGTACTTGAATAACATTATTTAAATAATTGATTCTTTTCTGTAAAGCATCAATTAAAGTAACTTTCAAGTTTGGAAAGAAAATTTTTAGTACAATTCCTGGAAAGCCTGCACCACTTCCAACATCACAAAGACTTAAATTTCCTTCGAATGAGTAAGCTTTAACTAAGGTTAAACTATCATAAAAATGTTTTAAATAGACATCTTTTTTTTCCACAATTCTTGTTAAATTCATAGTTTTATTTGTTTCAATTAAAAATTGATAAAACTTTTCTAATTGTAAAAGTTGGTTAGATGTTGCTTTTAACCCTAAATCTTCTAATGCTAAAATAAACTCTTC
This sequence comes from uncultured Bacilli bacterium, assembly GCA_904420615.1. Classification (GTDB taxonomy): domain Bacteria; phylum Bacillota_I; class Bacilli_A; order RF39; family UBA660; genus Onthousia. The sequence goes on from CAJFVY010000047.1 coordinate 960, forward strand.
TTGCGTCACTAAAAAGCACCCCTTTTCTTTAAATATACGCTTAAGACAGCAATATCAGCTGGATTGACACCACTAATTCTACTAGCTTGTCCTAACGTAAGAGGTTTAATTTCTTGTAATTTTTGTTTTGCTTCGCTAGCAATATTAGGAATATCATAATAATTAATATCACTAGGAATTTGTTTACTCTCTAAAGCTAACATCTTCTTTGCTTCTTTTAATTCTTTATTAATATAGCCTTCATACTTAATACTTATTTCTACTTCGTCTAATACTTCTTTATTATCTGGGAAAGAAAGAAACTGTACTAAAGATTTTAATTTTACTTCAGGACGTTTTAATAAATCATATAAAGTAATACCATCTTTAATTATAGTCGTATGAATAGAAGTTAAAAAGTTATTAACTTCTTCTGTTGGAGTAATTTTTGTATTTTGTAAATCTTTAGTAATATCATCAATCATTTTCTTTTTGTCTTCAAACTTTTTATATGAATCATCAGATATTAAACCTATCTTGCGACCATATTCGCTTAATCTCAAATCAGCATTATCATTTCGTAATAATAAACGATATTCTGCCCTTGAAGTTAATAATCGATAAGGATCTTTTACTCCTTTTGTTACCAAATCATCAATTAAAACACCAATATAAGCTTCGTTTCTTTTCAAAATAAGAGGCGGCTTATTCTCAAGTTTCAAACTAGCATTAATTCCTGCCATTAATCCTTGGCCTGCAGCTTCTTCATAACCACTCGTTCCATTAATTTGACCAGCAGTATATAAATTTGTAAGTACTTTTGTTTCCAAAGTTGGTAAAATTTGTTTAGAATCAATAGCATCATATTCAATGGCATAAGCATATTTTAATATTCTAGCAGTTTCTAAGCCTTCTAAACTATGAACCATTTCCTCTTGAACATAATGAGGCATACTAGTAGAAAAGCCTTGTAAGTAAAGATCATCATAAGCTAAACTTTCTGGTTCCAAAAATAATTGATGTCTTTCTTTATCACTAAATCGTACTACTTTATCTTCGATAGAAGGACAATATCTAGGACCAACTCCTTCTACATAACCTCCATACATACTGGATTCATTTAAATGTTTCTTAATAATATCGTGAGTATGCTGATTTGTATAAATCAAATAACAAGGTAATTGATACTTATATGCTAATGCACCATTATTATCATAAGAAAAGGCTATATCCTCTTGACTACCAGGTTCTTGTTGTAATTTAGTTAAATCAATACTTGCTTTTTCTAGCCTTGGAGGTGTTCCTGTTTTTAATCTTTTAATTGTAAAACCATATTTTTTTAAATTTTCACTTAAATTTGGTCTTGTCTTTTCACCATGAGGACCTGCGGTTGTTTTATTTGATCCTGTTAAAATCACACTTTTTAAATAAGTCCCAGTAGTTAATATTACTGCTTTAGATAAAATAGTATTACCATTTTCTAAAAGCACTCCAACTACTTTTTTATCTTCTAATAATAAATCATCAACAAAACTTTCTAAAATATCCAAATTAGTAGTACTTTTCAAAGTCTTTAACATTTCTTTTTTATAAAGTTCTTTATCTACTTGAGCCCTCATTGCTTGGACAGCAGGACCTTTCTTTATATTTAACATTTTCATTTGCAAAGAACTTTTATCTGTATTTTTAGCCATTTCCCCACCGAGAGCATCTATTTCACGAACAACAATTCCTTTGGCAGGCCCACCTATAGATGGATTACAAGGCATATCAGCAATATTTTTTACATTACTAGTAACCAATAAAGTTTTATGACCCATTCTAGCACTAGCTAAAGCAGCTTCACAACCAGCATGTCCACCACCTACTACAATTATTTCATACTCCATTTTGTACCTCCTACTCTACTATTTACCAACACAAAAGTTAGCAAATAACGTGTCTAACAATTCGTCATCATAGCTTTCTCCCGTGATCTGACCCAATGCTTCATAAGCATTTTGTAAATCTATACTAACTAAATCAATTGGTAATGCTACATCTAAACCATGTTTAGCTGACTCTAAACTTTGTAGTACTTCTTTAGCCAGACTAATTTGTCTAACATTAGAAAACAATAATGTATTTTCTTCATCAAGTTCAGCATTATAATACATACTTTTAATTTTATCTTTTAACTCATTTAAACCCTCTATCGTTGTTGTATTACAACTAACTACATTTCTAAAGTTAAAATCAGATTTTTTTAGTACACTCTCTAAATCATTTTTATTTAAAACAATAATCACATCTTTATTTTTTAAACGATCTAAAATTTCTTTATCATTATCTGTTAAACTTTGACTACTATCAAAAACAGCAATTACTAATTCAGCTTGATCAATTAACTCTATACTCTTTTCTACCCCTATTTTTTCTATTTCATCTTCTGTATCACGAATACCTGCTGTATCAATTAAATTTAGATCAATTCCTGCTATATTAATTTCTCCTTCTACAATATCTCTTGTAGTACCTTCGATAGCTGTTACAATAGCTTTATCTTCTTGTAATAATGCATTTAAAAGACTACTTTTTCCTACATTTGGTCTACCAATTATAACTGTTTTAATACCATTTTTCAAATTTAAATTTTCCTGTGATAAATGAATAATATTTCTCATTTTAGGTATATATTCTTTTACTGTTTCTAACAATTTTTCTTCTGTTATTTCTTCTATATCATGATATTCAGGATAATCAATATTTACTTCTATATTAGCTAAAAGAAATTGTAAATTATGACGAAGATCTTCAATATATTGTTTCAAGTTTCCCTTTAAACCAGAGATGGATACTTTTCGTTGTTGATCATTTTTACTATTAATAACATCCATAACAGATTCTGCTTGCGTTAAATCAATTCGTCCATTTAAAAAAGCTCTCTTAGTAAATTCTCCAGGTTCTGCTATTCTTGCACCTAAATTCTGTAATAATTCATATATTTTAAGAGTTACATAAATACCGCCATGACAATTTACTTCAACTACGTCTTCAGTTGTGAAAGATTTTGGTGCTCTCATCACAGTAACTAACACTTCATCTAAAACATTACCATCTTTCATAATATAACCATAGTGAATTGTATGACTAGGAACTTCTTCCAAATTTTTTCCCTTAAAACAAGAATTTACATACTCTATCGCTTTAGGTCCACTTAAGCGAATAATAGAAATAGCACTTGTTCCTAATTTAGTAGAAATTCCAACAATTGTATCTTCTACAAAAGATTTCATTCTAATTCCTTCTTTCTAATTGCTTTTATTATAATCAAATCAAAATTCAATGTAAAGAAAAAGAAGATCACTCTTCTCTTGGTTTGACAACAACACAACGGTTTGGATCTTCCCCTTCACTTTTTGTATAAACATATTTATTATTACTAAGTGTTTGATGAACAATTCTACGCTGATAAGAATTCATAGAATCCATCTTTACCTCTACTTTGGTTCTAGCAACATCGCGAGCTATTTTTTTCGCCAAAGCTGCAATATGTTGATCATTCTTTTCACGATAATCACTAACATCTAATATAAAGGAGTATTTAGCACCTATTTGATTATAAACAATTTGTTTTAAAACATAACTTAACGCTTCAAGATTTTTGCCGTTCTTACCAATTAAAAGGGCATCATTATTAGAATAGATACGATAAATTGGCATTTCTTCTTTCATTTGCATTTCTATTTCTACTTTATATCCCATCGTATATAACAAATCTTGTAATTCACTCTTAATAAACGCACGTAAATCTCTTTTTTCTATTACTTCGATTTCTACTTTTTTATTTAGAAGAGACTTTTTCTCTTCTTTCACAGTAATAATTAAATTTTCTTTTAATTCTTGTAAATCAATAGTAGCTTTTTCAATTGCTTCTTCTTTTGTTTTTCCAACATAACTATGCTTTTCCATAGGACTTCTTCTCCATTCTTTTCTTTATAATAATATTTTGTGTTAAAACAAATATATTTTGAACGGTCCAATAAATACCTAAGGCACTTGGCATAAATAAACCTGTAACAATAATAATTCCACTCATAATAATTGGCATCATTTTCATAGAAGCATCATTCATCTGAGTTGCTGAATTTGTTTTAAATGTAAAGATTGTAGAAGCACCAATTAAGATAACAAGAATGATATAAGCATAGAATTGACTAGTTCCAAAACCAACGACTGGTGCTGTACCTAGTTGTAATCCTAAAAACTGATCTTCAAAGATTGCTGGTACACGATTAATAGCTTCTAAGAAAGCAAAGAATAATGGTAATTGAATAAAAGATACTAAACAACTAACCATTGGATTAAAATTATACTTTTTATAGATCATCATCATTTCTTGATTTTGCTTTAACATGCTCTCTTGATCTGTTTTATTAGCATATTTTTTACGAATTTTTTCAAGTTCTGGTGATGCTTTCTTCATCATTTCTGATTGCACCATCATTTTTTTGGTAAATGGCATAACAATTAATCGAATGATAATGGTAATAATAATCAAACTAACTGCAAAACTACCTATATATTTACCAACCCATAAAATACAAAATGCTAAAGGTTTAACAAAAATAGATGTCCAAAGGCCTTCATAACCACCAGAAGTAATACTAAATTCATCACATTGAGGTAATTTGTCTAGATCTACTCCATTTTCTTCATATAACTTTCTAGTTGCTTCATCTTCTGGTTGACATAAAATATTTTCTGTTAGTGCCTGTCCTGTTTCAGGATTTGTAACTGCTTGTTTATCTTCATCTACTAGTGTCGTAGTACACCCCGTTAATAGCAATACTACTCCTATCAAGGCAATCAGTTTAAATTTTATTTTTTTCTTTTTCTTCATCTTTTTTCTCCTTTATCATGGTAAGTAATTTTAATAAATTTTTTTTCATTATCTCGTAATCACTCGATAAACAACTCTTTCTTACAATTATAATACAATCTATCGAAAAATCATAGCACTTTTGTTGTTCCCTTAAAATAGCTCTTACTCTTCGTTTTAAATAATTTCTTTCGACTGCCTTCCCTACTTTTTTTCCTACTGAAATTCCATATCGACTATACGATTGATCATTATTCTTATAGAAAACAACAAAAAAATGATTCTTAAATTGTTTTCCTGATGCAATAATCTCATTAAATTTACGGCTTTCTTTCACTATAAATTTCTTATTCATTTACCCTATCACCTCGTATAGAACCAATCCCCATATACAAAAAACCACTGCAAAAACAGTGGAATCTATTTAACTAATTCTTTACGGCCTTTCCTTCTGCGATCATTTAAAATATTACTATTTGCTTCTTTTCTTGCAAAAAAACCATGTGTTTTAGCTCTTCTTCTTTTATTTGGTTGATACGTTCTTTTCATATTTCCACCTCCAAACATAAAAATCTACATTATTATAATAAGAGACTTACTTCTTTGTCAAGCAAAACAATAGAAAATATTTCATTAAAGATATTAGATTTTATCTTTATTATTTAATATTTTGTATTTTAGAATTTTTCCACAGAATTAACATACTTGTTGATAACAGAAAATAACATGTGAATAATAAATCTGTGGAAAATGTGGAAAACATTGTTTTTTCGTGTTATTTCGACATTTTTTTTGTGGAATATTCTGTTGATAACCTGTGGAAATTTATTTTTGTCATTTTAGCTATTTTCTTTTCCACAATTTTGGGGTATTATATTGGTAATTTCATTGGTAAGTGGGGAGATGGTAGTACTTGAATGTAGATATTATTTGGACAAATGTCTTAAAAGAAATCAAAGATGAACTATCTTCTCTAGCTTTCACCACTTGGTTTAATGATGTTAATTTAAAACAAATAAAAGATGGACGAGCAATTGTTGTAGTTCCCATGTCGATTCATAAAAAACACTTAGCTGATAACTATTCTGAGGTAATTAGAGAAGCTTTAAATAAGGTGACTGGTACAAATTTTGAACTTGAATTTTTACTACCCGAAGAATTAGATGAACAAACAAAAAAGATAGAACCAATAATAGAGCAGGGAGTTCCCAAAGAAATTCAACAAAAGTCAAATCTAAATCACAATTACACGTTTGAAAACTTTATTGTTGGTAATAGTAATAAATTTGCACAGGCGGCTGCATTATCTGTTGCTGAAAATCCTGGTAAAATGTATAATCCCCTTTTTATTTATGGAAATAGTGGGTTAGGGAAGACTCATCTAATGCACGCCATAGGAAATTATATTGTTAATAATTCTAATCGAAAAGTATTATATGTTACTAGTGATCAATTCCGTGATGACTTTGTAGGTATCAATAAAAAAGATGAAAATGGTACAAACTTCAATTATGTAGATTTTTTTAAAAATAAATATCGAAATATTGACGTTTTAATTATTGATGATATACAATTTTTAGGTGGTGCGACTCAAACACAACAAGAGTTTTTCCACACCTTTACTAATCTATATAATGATAGTAAACAAATTATTATTTCATCTGATCGTTCCCCAAATGATTTAAAGTTATTAGAGGAGCGATTAAGAACACGATTTTGTTGGGGATTAACAGTAAATATTTATCCACCAGACTTTGAACTCAGAAAAGAAATTTTAAAGAAAAAAATCATCGCTGGAGCATTTGAAGCTGATATTCCTGAGGATGTGATTGAATATATCGCATCTAATATAGGAAGCGATGTAAGGCAATTAGAAGGATCAATTACTAGATTAATTGCTTATTCTACCATTATGGGAGGTTCGAAAATAGACCTAAATCTAGCTATTGAGGCTTTAAAAGATTTTATTAGTAAAGGTATTAGTGAAAAAAACGATGTAGCTAGAATTCAAAAAGTAGTATCAGAATATTTTCAAATCTCAGTGGAAGATATAAAATCTAAAAAACGGAGCAGTAATATTGCTTTTCCAAGGCAAATTGCTATGTATTTATGCCGTAAACTAACAAATGAATCTTTTCCAAAAATAGGAACCGAATTCGGTGGAAAAGATCATTCAACAGTTATGCATTCGGTGGAAAAAATCGAAAATGAAATAAAAACAAATAAAGATTTAGCATCTATTGTGGAAAAACTGGAAAAAGATATAAAATAATGACCTGTGAAAAAAATAAAGAAAAGTTATACTTTTTCAACAGGCAAAAATTTAAAATTATGGTATAATATAACCGAATTATTAAGTTTTCCACATTTTCCACTCTAATAATATTAATATAATAAAAGAAAGAAGGAAATAAATATGAAATTTACAGTAAAAAAAGAAGTTTTATTAGAAGCATTAAATAAAGTATCTAAAGCTTTATCCACAAAAAATGTTATTCCAGTTTTAGCAGGTATTAAATTTAATCTTACTAAAAAGAGATTAACTTTAACTGCTAGTGATAATGATATTACAATTCAAACATTTATTGATTGTAATAATGATGAAATTATAGAAGTTAAACAAGAAGGTAGTATCATTATTCAAGGAAAGTATATTTTAGATATTGTTAGAAAATTACCAGATCAATATATTAATATAGAAGTAGTAGACGAATTAAAAATTTTAGTTTATGCTTCAAATAGTGAATTCAATTTAAATGGTATTAGTGAAAAAGAATATCCTACAATTGAATTAAACGAAAGTAAAAATTCTATTAAAATAAGTTCACAAACATTAAAAGAAATTGTTAATCAAACAGCATTTGCGACAAGCTTAGATGAAAATAAAGCTATATTAAATGGAATTAATTTTAATATTAGTGGAAACATACTAGAATGTAATGCTACTGATTCTTATCGGTTAGCAAGAAAAATAGTAAAATTAGCAAAAGAATCTAGTGAAAATCAAAATATTGTTATTCCAAGTAAAAATATTGTTGAATTTTCACGTATTATTAATGATTCTGAAGATCCTGTGGAAATTCATATTTTTAATAATAAAGTTTTATTTAAGTATCAAAATATTTGTTTTCAATCTAGATTAATTAATGGTACTTATCCAAATACAGCCAATTTATTACCAAAGTCTTCAGTAGTATCCATTCATTTTAATTTGAATCAATTTTATGATGTAGTAGATAGAGTTAGTATTTTAACATCAGATAAAGAAAAAAATATTGTTACTTTAGAATCTAATGATAATAATTTAGTTATGAAATCTTCTAGTGCTGAAATTGGTAGAGTAGAAGAGAAAATGACAGCTGAAAAAAGTAATGATACTGACTTTAAAATATCATTTAGTGCTCGATATATGATGGATGCGTTAAAGTCTTTTTCCACAGAGACTGTGGATTTAGAGTTTGTTGGTGAAATTAAACCAATTATTTTGAAGAGTAGAGAAGATGAAAGTTTAACGCAATTAGTATTACCAATTCGTACATATTAGAAAAAAAATGACAATTTTTGTTATTTTTTTTATGTTTTAGACAAAAAAAAACAAATTTCGACAATATAATATAATAGACTGCTAAATAAGCAGATCAAAATCTGTTGAGGGGGAATTTATATATGAAAGAATATGAAATTAATGATGCAACGTTAGCGATTATACCAAATGGCAAGAAAAGCTCAACCATAATGGAAGATGATTTTCAATATCAAGTGGATGATACAACACTAGGCATTATTAACTATAGTTGTAAATATTTTGGTAGTTCTTATAATGGCAGAAGAGATGGCGCACAAGAAATATTATCTAGTGGTTATAAATTACCAATTTTGATTGAGGATTCACAAAATTTAGTATTTTTACCAACCAATTCACCACAAAATAAAGATTGTGTATGGTTAGCTTTAAATAAAATAAGAACGATTAATAAAGTTCCAGATGATCATGAACATGTTATTATAGAATTTAATAATAATAAAACTTTAAAAGTTTCTGGATCTTATCATTCTATTCAAAATCAAATCTTAAGAGCTAGTCGATTAGAGTCTATTATACGTAATCGCAAACAAGAAAAAGTTTTATAATATTAGTAAATTAATTGTTATGAATAGTAAATGGCAGATATTATTTATTACTAAATAATAGATAACATTAAAATTACATAAAAGTTTATATTATTTCAAGTAACTTTTGTTGATAGAAGTTACTTTTCTTTTATTACTCAAAATGAGTTATTTATTTAATGAATATCTATTTTTTTAATGATTTTATCCTCTTTATATGATATAATATAAATACGCGTGTGGGAGTATTATAACAGGGATAAGGTGATAAAATGAGAGGTTTACTGTTTAAAAAATGATAATTACTAAATTAAGTGCCATTAATTTTAGAAATTATTCACGATTTAATTTGAATTTAAGTCCAAAAATGAATATTTTTGTTGGTGATAATGCTGCTGGAAAAACAAATATATTAGAATCTGTGGTTATTTTATCTTTAACTAAAACTTATCGTAATGGAATAGATAGTGATGTTATTAGATTTGGTAAACAAAAGACTAAATTAAAAGCAGTAGTGAAAAATGATAAAAAAGCTAAAGATTTAACAGTAGAAATTTTTAATAATTCAAAAATCGTACAAATTAATGGCAAACATATTTCTCGTATTGCTGATTATATTTCTAATTTAAATGTTGTTATTTTTACTCCAGATGATTTAGATATTATAAAAGGATCGCCAAGTATTAGAAGAAATTTATTGAATTTAGAATTGAGTCAAATTTGTAAAAAATATTTGGTTATTACTAATGAATATAATAAGTTATTAAAAACACGTAATGAATATCTTAAAATTTTATTTACTAATAATATTGCTGATAAGAATTATTTGGACATATTAACTGATAAATTAATAGAAAAAGCTATTTATATTTATCAAATGCGCTCTGAGTATTTAAAAAAAATAAATAATCAAATTAATGATATATTTTATAAAATAACGGGTGTTAAAGGGTTAAGTATTAGTTATACTCCAAATATTAAAATTCATGATTATAGTGAAGTAGAATTAAAGAAAGTATTAGAAAATACTTATAAAAAAAATTATCATAAAGAGTTGATGGCTGGAATGACTTTATATGGTCCTCATAGAGATGATTTTTCTTTCTTATTAAATGAAAAAGATATCAAAGTTTATGCTTCTCAAGGTCAACAAAAAAGTGCAATTTTATCTTATAAGTTAGCAACCATTCCAATATTTGAAGAATTTACAAATACTAAACCAGTTATATTATTAGATGATATTTTTAGTGAACTCGATAATAAGAAAAAAAATAGAATTTTAAAGTATATTAATCAAGATATTCAAAGTATTATTACTACAACAGATTTGAAAAACATTTCAAAAAAAATGTTGACAGAAGCTGCAATATTTACAGTAAAAAATGGAACAGTAGAGAGGAGTTAAAAGTATGGAAGAAAAAGTAGAAAATGCATATGATTCATCTGCAATACAGGTGTTGGAAGGATTAGAAGCAGTTAGGAAAAGACCTGGAATGTATATTGGTTCTACCAGTTCTAGGGGACTTCATCATCTTGTGTGGGAGATTGTAGATAATGCAATTGATGAGGCTTTAGCAGGTTATTGTACTCATATAGAAGTTACCATCAATAGAGATAATAGTGTTACAGTAAAGGATGATGGTAGAGGTATTCCTGTTGATGTACATCCAAAAACTGGTAAAAGTACAGTAGAAACTGTTTATACTGTATTACATGCAGGTGGTAAATTTGGCGGAGGCGGCTATAAAGTATCTGGTGGATTACATGGAGTAGGTGCTAGTGTTGTTAATGCTTTATCAGATTGGCTAGAAGTTAAAGTTTATCGAGGAGGAAAGGTTTATTATCAACGCTATCAGACTGGTGGACATCCTGTTGAACCCTTAAAAGTTATTGATAGTTGTGATATAAATCGGACTGGTACTACGGTAACATTTAAACCAGATGATCAAATATTTGCTGAAACAACTGTCTTTGATTATGATGTTTTGAAGACAAGACTTAGAGAATTAGCTTTCTTAAATAGGGGACTTCGTATTACTTTGTATGATGATAGAGAAGATCCAAAGAAAGATAGCTTTCATTATGAGGGTGGTATTCGTGAATATGTGGAAATGCTTAATAAGAATAAAAACCCAATTCATCCTACTATTATCGATATCACTGGAGTTATGCAAGATATTTCATTAGAAGTTGCCTTACAATATAATGAATCTTATAATGCAGCCATTTATTCTTTTGTTAATAATATTACAACACCTGAAGGTGGAACTCATGAAGATGGTGTAAGAAGAGCATTAACTAGAATTTTAAATAAATATGCTGTTAGTCATAATTTTTTAAAGGAAAAGGATGATTCATTAACAGGAGATGATGTCAAAGAAGGTCTCACTATGATTATTTCTATTAAACATCCTAATCCACAATTTGAAGGTCAAACTAAGACAAAACTTGGTAATAGTGAAGTTAGGAGTATTGCTGATAAGATTTTTTCTGAGCCATTTGAAAGATTTTTGTTAGAACATCCAGATGAGGCCAAAGTTATCATCGAAAAATGTATGACAGCCTCACGTGCTAGAGTAGCAGCTAAGAAAGCAAGAGAACTAACAAGAAGAAAAGGAGATTTAGATGTTACTAATTTTTATGGTAAATTATCTGATTGTAAGAGTAAAGATGCCTCTGTTAGTGAAATTTTCTTAGTTGAGGGAGATTCAGCAGGTGGATCTGCTATAAAAGGGCGAGACAGTATGACTCAAGCTATTCTTCCTTTGCGTGGAAAAATTTTAAATGTTGAAAAGGCAAGACTTGATCGAGCTTTATCAAACGAAGAAATTAGAACGATTATTACAGCATTTGGTACCGGAATAGGGGAAGAATTTGATCTTTCTAAGTTACGCTATAATAAAATTATTATTATGACTGATGCAGATGTTGATGGTTCACATATTAGAGTGTTACTTTTAACCTTATTTTATCGCTTTTTTAGACCTATTGTAGAAGCTGGTCATGTATATGCAGCTCAACCACCACTTTTTGTTATTAAACATGGTAAAACAATTAAATATGTATTAAATGAACAAGAACGTGATGAATATTTAGCAACTCTTGCTCCAAATACTAAATATGAAATTGCTAGAATGAAAGGTTTAGGAGAGATGGATGCTGAAGAATTAAATGAAACAACAATGGATATTCATAAGCGTGTATTAAGACAAATTACAATTGATGATGCAGTAGCTGCAGATGAAGTATTTTCACAGTTAATGGGCGAAGAAGTAGCTCCTAGACGTGAATTTATAGAAACTAATGCAACTTATGCTAATTTGGATGTTTAGGAGGTAGGTTATGGATAGATTAGAACAAAATAATATAGTCAAAGAAGTTAAAGATTCATTTCTTGATTATTCCATGAGTGTTATTACATCTAGAGCAATACCTGATTTACGAGATGGTTTAAAGCCAGTTCATCGTCGTATTTTATATTCTATGTATGAATCAGGTTATACTCCAGATAAACCACATAAAAAAAGTGCTAAAACAGTAGGTGAAGTTATGGGTAATTACCATCCTCATGGTGATAGCTCAATTTATGAGGCCATGGTTAGAATGGCTCAAGATTTTTCTTATCGTTATATGTTAATTGATGGTCATGGTAATTTTGGTAATATCGAAGGTTATGGGGCAGCAGCAATGCGTTATACTGAAGCAAGACTTTCTAAAATATCATTAGAGTTACTTCGTAATATTAATAAAAATACTGTTGATTTTGAACCAAACTTTGATGAAACTACAAAAGAACCAACTGTTTTACCATCACGTTTTCCCAATATTTTAGTAAATGGTACTACAGGTATTGCAGTAGGGATGGCTACTAATATTCCACCTCATAACTTAAAAGAAGTAATAGATGGTTGTGTAGCATATATTGATAATCCTGCTATTGATGTGGATGAATTAATGCAATATATTAAGGGACCAGATTTTCCAACTGGAGCTTCTATTTTAGGAAATAGTGGCATTAGAAAAGCATATGAAACAGGTAGAGGAACTATTACAATTAGAAGTAAAGCTCAAATAGAAGAAAAGAATGGTAAACAGTATATTATTATTGATGAAGTTCCTTATGGTGTTAATACATTAGAGTTAAAAAATAAAGTAGCAGAATTAGTACATAACAAAACGATTGAAGGAATTTCTGATTATCATTCCGATTTAAAGGATGGTATTAAAATTACAATTACTTTAAAGAAAGATGTTAATGCACAAGTGGTTTTGAATAAACTTTATAAGCATACTCAATTTCAAACTAGTTATGGAATTATCTTTTTGATGCTTGATCAAGGAGTTCCAAAAACTTTAGGATTAAAGGATATTATTGCTAAATATATTGATTTTCAAAGAGAAATTATTATCAGAAGAACAAGATTTGATTTAGATAATGCTGAAAAGAGAGTGCATATTTTAGAAGGTTTAAAGATAGCCTTAGATCATATTGATGAAGTAATTAAATTAATTCGAGGTTCTAACTCTGATGAAGAAGCAAGAAATGGCTTAATGAGTAAGTTCGGCTTAAGTGAAGTTCAATCAAATGCTATACTTGAAATGAGACTTAGAAGACTTACAGGATTGGAAAGAGAAAAAATAGAAAATGAATTAGCTGATTTGCTTAAATTAATAGCAGAACTTAAAGATATATTAGGTAGTGATCAAAAGGTACTTAATATCATTAAAACTGAACTTCTTGAAATTAAAGATAAATATGGTGATGATAGAAGAACAAATATCGATATGACTGCTATTGAATATATTGAAGATGAATCTTTAATTCCAGTTGAAGATATTATTGTAACTTTAACAAATAAAGGTTATATAAAACGTTTAAGAGCAGATACTTATAAGAGTCAAAATCGTGGAGGAGTAGGAATTAAAGGTATGGCTACAAACGAGGAAGATTTTGTAAAGCATTTGATTTCAATGAAAACACATGATTTTATCTTATTTTTCTCAAATAAAGGTAGAGTATATAGGTTAAAAGGGTATGAAATACCAGAATTTAGTCGTCAATCAAAAGGATTACCAATAGTTAACTTGTTATCATTAGAACAAAATGAGAACATTAGTTCGATAGTTTGCTTAGATCCTTCTAGTGATGAGTATAAATACTTATTATTTGTTACTAAAAATGGATTAGTTAAGAGAACAGAGATAAGTGAATTTGATAATATACGTAAAAGTGGAAAAATTGCAATTGTTTTGAAGGATAATGATGAATTAATAACTGTTGATAAAACGACAGGTGATAATGAAATTATAATTGGTGCAAGTAATGGTAGAATGGTTAGATTTGTTGAAAGTGAAATAAGATCTATGGGACGTGGTACTTCAGGTGTAAAAGGAATTGATCTTGATGGAAGTGTAGTAGTTGGTGCTAATGTTGTAACAAAAGATCAGGAAGTATTAATTGTTACTGAAAATGGTTATGGAAAAAAGACAAGCATTAATGAATATCGTTTAACTCACCGCGGTAGCAAAGGTGTTAAAGCTTTAAATATGACTGATAAAAATGGTTGTATGATTTCATTAAATTGTATTAACGAAAACGAAGGATCTACTAAAGATATTATGATAATTACAGATAGTGGAGTTATTATGAGAATGCCAGTTGAACAGATTTCTACCTTAAAAAGAGCTACTCAAGGTGTAAGGCTAATTCATTTAAAAGATAATCAAAAAGTAGCTACAGTTACAGTAGTTGAAAAAGAAGAACAAAATGAAGAATTAAATTAAAATAGAAAAAACAACTTTAAAAACTAAAAAAGTTGTTTTTTGTTTAATAATTAAGCTTTAATGTTGAGTTTTTAAAATAAAAAATCAAAAAGCGATTCTACTAATGAATAGCAATTACATTATATCACATAGTATTTGTACCAAAGTACAGAAGAAAAATTTTATAGTAATAATTGATTAGAAATAGAATAACTATTGAGAGAATTATGTACATGGGGGAGGAGTAAATAATGTAGAAGTATGGAAAAGCATGTACATTTGTTAATAGAAATACCTTCCAAGATAAATATTTTAAATTTTATTATAGAATATTATGCAGATACAAAAGGAAAAATAAGAGAATATATTACATACATTAATAAATATTTCCCGGGAAATAATTTAGAGTAAAATCAAAGCAATGTTCCACGTGAAACATATAAAAAAAGATATGAAGAATTATATTTTGTGATAAGAAACACCAACAAATATTTCCCGGGAAATAATTTAGAACAATATCAAAGCAATGTTCCACGCGAAACATATAAAAAAAAGATATGAAGAATTATATTTTGTGATAAGAAACACCAACAAATATTTCCCGGGAAATAATTTAGA
>CAJFVY010000048.1 GCA_904420615.1 uncultured Bacilli bacterium
CCAAGACTTTTCCTTGGTTGTTATTAATAATTCACTCAAAAGTTGCAGTTAATCGTTCAAAGTTGCATTTACCTTTTCAATTGACCTTTTTTTAAAAAATATTAATAATTTATGATTTTTATATTAATTTATATTAATCCTTCAAAAGGAGAACATACTCTATTATATTGTTCAATATGATCTATGCAAAAGCCATCCATATATAAATTATATAATAACTTCTAAAAATTTAAATACATACTATTTCTTATAGTGTCTTTACATATTCCTTTTTCACATCTTTTACATCTTCATAATTCATACAATATCTTTCAAGAAAAGATAAAGCATGAATCTGTCCTACATCAGAAAAATTTTGATAATTAATAGGATTAGTAAGATAGCTTTCAATAACATCTTCAAAGGTTAAATGCTTGTATTGAAAAGTTATGATACCAAAATCGTATTCTTCATGTGTATTATTTCTTTTACTAGATAAAGCAAAATGATCATACTTATTTAAAGTAAGATAGTTTTCTATACCTAAACCATATAATTCCTCAAATTTAATTTTAGGACTCTCTCCATAATAATTATAAAATCGCAAAAAGAACCGTATTCTATCATCATCAAAAGTACCTTTCATACCCAATTTCTCCTTTCTAACAATTTATACTATATCACTTAATCTTTTCTTTTACAATTAATTATGATAGTTAACCTCTAATAGACAAAGACCTTCAGCTGGTGCACAACAGCCATGTTTTCCTCTTACTTTACTATCTAAAATTTCTTTTACCTCTTTTGCTTCTATTTTACCAGTACCCACCTTAATTAATATTCCTACCATATTACGCACTTGATACCGTAAAAAACCATTACCCTTAAAAGTAATTACTAATTCATCTTGATCTTCTCCGATAGAAACTTCAAAAATAGTTCTAATACAATTTTTCTTTTCTTTATTTTCAGTTACAAATGCTCTAAAATCATGAGTACCTTTAAAATATTGAATAGCTTCTTTCATTTTAAAAACATCAAGAGGATAATTATGTTGATAACAATAATGGCGACGAAGAGGATTATATTCTTTCATATTAATTCGATATTGATATGTTTTACTAATTACAGCATATCGAGAGTGAAAGTCATCCTTTACTTCTATTGCCTCAATCACATGAATATCATCAGGTAAATTACTATTTAAGGCTCTCTTTAATTTATATGGAGTAATATTAACTTCTAAATCTAAATGAGCAATCTGACCTAAAGCATGTACTCCTTTATCTGTCCTACCAGAACAAACAATATTTACTTTTTTGTTATTATTAATATGAGTAGCTGCTCTTTCCAAACATTCTTGGACGGTTCTAAAACCTTCTTGATACTGAAAACCATGAAACAAAGTACCATCATATGAAAATTTTATTAAATAACGCATACATACTCCTTTCAAGTAGTTATTCTATAAATATCTTTAATCATATCCTTAATATCTTTTCTTGGCATTAATTTAACATTCTTTCTTTCTTTTACTAATTTAATAAAAGAAACTATCTCTGGAAGTTCTATCTTACTTTCTTCTAATTTTTCATTATTAAAATAAACATCTAAAGTATTACCCTCTACTACTACATGACCATTAGAAAAAAGTACTAGATAAGACGTAGTTTGTAATAATACTTCACTATCATCACTCAAAATAATAACTGTTTTATTTAATTTATCTGTTAATCTTTCCAAAAGTAATAATACTTTTTTCTTCTCTTTTTCATCAAAAGATAAAAATGGTTCTTCTAAAATAATAATATTAGGATTTAAAAGAAAATGAAGTGCCAATTGAACTAGTTTAAGTTCACTACAAGAAAGAGAGGAAAATGATTTATCTAATAATTTTTCATCTAATCCTACTATCTTCATAGCTCCTCTTATTTTCTCGTGAATATGATTTACTTTAATTTGATAATATTTAATATAATAACAGAAATAAGAATAAATCTGATCAATCCCAAATTCATTTTCAAATCTCTTTTTAATAAATACCACTTGTTTTTCTAACTTTTTCTTATCTTTAACTAATTTTTTTGTATCTCCAAGAAAAACACTACCTTTCTGAGGTAAAAAAGAAGTAATAATATCACAAGCAGCTCTAGATCCTTCTCCACTTAAGCCACAAATAGTACCACTAGGAATAGTAAAAGAAGCATTTGTAAGGCCAAGTCCAAATACTCGAGAAAACTTTATTTCCATAAAATATCCACCAACTTTTCTTTATCTAATTCTATATGATCAAGCAGTCCATAATACATTAACTTTACAGATAAATCAGCCATAAAAGGTAACTTTAAACCTACTTTACTAATTAAACTGTCTTCTTTCGCAATATCTTGTAAAGATCCAGATAGTAATAAATCCCCATGATATAAAACATAAATTCTACTATTAGGTAAAAAAATAGCATCCTCAAAATTAGAACTACTCATAATGATAGTAGTACCAGTATTATTATACTGTTTTAAAATTTTTATAATTTCTTTTCGTTCTTCTTTTAATAAATCTTTCGTAATGTCATCTAGTAAAACAATTTCAGGATTAATTAAGAAAATACGTGCTAATAAGACTTTTAGTTTCAAATAATAATTTAATTGATTAGGATCTTTTTTTATAATATCTTGTAAAGAAAAAGTAGATATTATTTCTTTCATTAATTTATTCTGTCTTGTTTTATCATAACCTAATTCATCAAGCAAAGAGGAAAGTTCTAAAGAAACGGTTTCTTTCTGAAATATAAAAGAAGAAATATCTAGTAACACTTGTACTTTTTTATTTAATTCTTCTGATTTTATATTTTCAATATAAGTACGATTTACTCTTACCTTACTTTCTGTAAAAATAAGACCCGATAATATTTTCATCAAGATAGTCTTACCACTGTTAGAGGGCGCGACAATAAGAGAAAAGGAATAACTTGGAAAAAACATATTTAATCCTTTAAAAGGTTTCATATCTAACTCATCAACAGTAAGGGAACTCATTTGTGATTCACCTTCTTTTTTTGAATACGATAAGTTATTTTAGCAGCAAAAGAATCACTAATAAAATGATTAAAGAACTTTCCTAATTTTAGAGTAAATCCTGGTATAATCACTGTTTTTCCTTTTAAACACTTATCAATAGCATACTTAGCAACATAATCACTAGATAAGGCTTTTAACGAAAAATCTACCCCTGCTACTTCATCAAATGATGTCTTAACAGGTCCTGGACATAATACGGCTACTTTAACATGACTTTTCTTACGTCTTAATTCTTCTTTAATGGAAAGAGTTAAACGATAGACATAAGCTTTTGAAGCATAATAACTACTAAATAATGGCCCAGGATAAAAAGCAGCACTAGAAGCAACATTTAAAATCATACCATGATCTTTCTTGATCATATCTCTTAAAAAAAGCTTAGTTAACATGTGAACTGCTTTCACATTTACATTTAACATCTCTAATTCTTTATTAATATCTGTTTCAGAAAATTCACCAAACACCCCAAATCCTGCATTATTAATTAATAAATCAACTTCTTCATTTTTAGTGAGTACATAAAGTTCTTTCACTTTTTGCTCATTTGCTAGATCCACAACAATTACTTTAACCTTGGTCTTTATTTTCTCTCTTAATGAATCCATCGCTTCTTTATTACGAGCCACTAAAATCAAATCATAACCAAGTGATCCTAAATATAGAGCCATACTACGACCAATACCTGATGAAGCACCAGTAATCATCGCTTTCATTTCAACCACCACCTATAAGCACATTATATCAAAAAAAAAATTTTTTGCATATAAAAAGGCTTAGTTTTCCTAAACCTGATTAATATATTCTAATAATTTTAAGAACAAGTTCATATGTTCTTTAGAAAGTCCTTGATGACGTAGTTTCCGTACAGAAATTCTTTTCTTTCTAATAGGAACTTCTTCATCAAATATAATTTGTGCAATCTTTTCTTTTAAATCTGTTTCTATCTGTAAATCCATTAAAATACTATCAATATCTTCATTTATAACTCTAACAGCATCTATTTCAATGTCTTTACCTTTACAGTTAATTGTTAATTGGCCAATGGTATTGACATGTTCAATCTCAACAATAAAGTCATTCTCTTCTACATACATACTTTTAATAGGAATCTCAGTAGCATTATAATTTGCTTTTACATCTTCAGCAGCTTTCGTATTACGAAAACGAATCTTATAATTTCTCTGTGGTGGAACAACTCCACTTTTTCCTTCTACGGAACGAATAATAACAGTGTAATTATTTTGTAAATAATTATAATCAATATCTGTTTTCAAATAAAATCCTTCTTTATAAAGAGATGTTAGACCATCATCCTCATATAAAGTATAAATATTAGAAACACCTGGAAAGATATGAATTTCTAAATCTACTGGTAGACCTATATTATTATAATCACTACGATTTGATAATGGAATTATAGCACCACTTCTAGCAAACACAGGATAATCTTCTTCCTTAAAAAAAGATACATATTTCTTTTTACCTGGAAATTTTTTACCAGTCTTAAAATCATACCAAATTCCTTCAGGAATATAAAATTGATGAATTGTACGATTCATAACTTGATCTTTCTTAGTCATAATAGGACAGACTAATAATTCTTTTCCTAAAAAGTATTGATATTTATAAAATTTATCATCAATTACCCATGGATATTGATAATAAAAGGGCATAATAAGAGTTTTTCCTTCATTATAGTAACGATAACTCTCTGTATATAAATAAGGAATCAAGCGATGGCGTAAACGCAAATAATCCGCTACAATGGTTTGTGTTTTAATATCCCAACGCCAAGGCTCTCTTTTATAGTAATTACCACTTGCTGCATGAAATCTTAGAATAGGACTAAAAGTTCCAAGTTCAACGTGACGAATATAAAGTTCACTTTCTTCAATTCCACCATGATAGCCACCTACATCATGACTCCAAAAAGAAACTCCAATATTCGCAGCATTTAAGTTATTCATCGATATTTCTCGTAAACTATCCCAAGATACTTTACTAATTCCACCATATAAGACAGGATAACGATGAGGAGCTAAAATACCATTACGAGATAAAATCATACTACGTTTGCTAGGATTTCTACCAGAGTCTAAATAATGATAATGATTATATAAATTTAATAAATAAATATTTTTATTACCCTTATAATCATGCCAAAAGAAATCTACTCCTAAAGCCTCTAAAGGATGTAAAAATAATTTAAAATAAACATCTAATAATTTAGGATTAAGTGGATCAAATACAATAATCTTATTATCCTTAATATTTAAATATTCACAAGCTTTTTGATAATACATCTCATGTGGATAAAGTCCAGTAGTTGGATCAATATTTAATCCTAATCTAACATTATGTTGATGTAATTTGGTAATAGTTTCTTTTGGATCTTTAAAAAGCTTAGGATTAAAAGTAAAACCGCTATCTAAGTTTTTCTGATCACCCACATTGAGATAATGCCACCCCTTATCTAAAAGTATAACTGAAAGAGGAATATTACGTCGTTCAAACTGATTAATAACATCCATGACGTCATCATTAGAATAAGCAAGATCTCTACTCCACCAATTACCAAGAGCATATCTTGGAATCAAATCAGGCTTTCCAGTTAATCTAAAATAATCATTTAAAGCAGCCATAAAATCTTTATGATATAAGAAAACATAAATATCAATACTACCATCTTCTCTTTTTTTGGCAGTACCATCACTTTCAAATAAAAGACTATTACTATCATCAAAAGAAGCAAATCCATCTAAAGAGTAAAGTCCTCTTTTTAAAGCAGTAGACGCTTCTATATCATCACTAATCATATTACCATAAAAATTACGTACTTCTGGATGAGTATAATACCAATCTCGACTATTTTCTCCTGGTATAAAAAGAGAAATTTTTAAATTTTTCATAGGATCAAATTTAGTACCAAGAAAAGGTGCTTCTTTTACATAATATAATTGAAAATATTTTGTCTTAATTTCTAGAATATTATCATCATGCAATACTTCAAAATTTGGATAGGGAAACTTTCTATTTATTACTAACTGACTAGGATTATCAACAAAATTACCATTTTTACTATATTCTAAACGCACAAGTCGTTCACTTAAAATCGTAATGCGATATTTAGTACCTTTAAAAACACATTTGATATCACTTACCATATTATTCATATTAAATTCAAATTGTTTTCCCAAAGGATACATGTTCTCACCATCCTTTTATTCTTTATTATATAGTATCACATTTTATTAGTGAAGAAAAGGAAAAATATATTTTCACGCATCAGCTATTATAGAAAAAATGATCTTTATTCCATGTTTTATTTATCTAAAAACATAATATAATATTCATCATATGTAAGATCATTTTCATGAATATAAGTTGCAATTTCTTCACTAACATAACGATAATGCCAAGCTTCACATTTATATCTTGTAATATCTTCTTTAGATCGAGGATATCTTAAAATAAATCCATATTTATAAGCATTATCCATCATCCAACTATATTCTTCACTATCAACAAAGACATCTTCAGTAGCACTGGCAACATCGAAAGACATACCTGTTTGATGTTCTGAAAAACCTGCTCTAGCTACATAATTATCCACATAATTTTGTCCATATGCTTCTAAATAAAGATTTTCTACTTCTTCTTGATCCTCATAACTACGGTAGGCAGAATTAATTAATAAATTTACACCCTCTTTTTTCGCTGCATCTGCCATCTTATAGAAAGCCTCTACAGCGCTTTTTTCAGCTTCCATTTCCTCATCTGGTTTTATATAATCTTCATCTATTTCTACCAAATCATCAGGTACATAAGTACTACTTAATTGCCTTCTTTTATTTACTAATACATATTCATCAAAATCTTCAATGACATATGGATCTACATAATCTTCTTTATCAAATTCTAGATTAATGTAAAGAACCGTTGTTTCCTCATCTTCATTTGTTTCATTTTGATATGCAACATATCGATCATAATTAGCAAGTTTTGAATATTCTACATTTAAAAATTGTTCAATGTATTCTACTTTCTCTTCTCTTTTACAAAATTCATTTACATCATCATTATCACCACGTGACAAAATCAAAGAAACTTCATCTGTTGAATATCCTTTCTCAAGAAGAGTATTAATATTTTTTATAATATCTTTTTGATCTTGATACACAATTTCCGTATATTGATCCAAATACTTTTCATTATAATCATTACTTTCAAAAGCTGCATTTAATGTTTTGTTTTCTCCTACTTCTTTTACATAACTTGTCTTAAAACTGTGCATAATCTTAGAAATAGCATTTTCGCTATACCCTAGTTCTCTTAAACTATTTTTCTCAAAATGAATAAATAAAATACCACTCAATATCAATAGAAAAAAAATACCAATAATAATCAATAGTTTACGAGCCTTAGGTTTTATTTTTAACTTTTTCTTCTGCATACTCCATCACCTACTATAATAAAATTATATCATAATCATAACCAATATCAATAATGAAGAACAACTAAAACAAAATAAATTTTTTATTCATTTATTCTTTAACTTAAAGATTCTTACTTTATAAATTATTTTTAGAACAAATACAACAAGTTTGTTTTTACCTGGTCGTTACCTAAAAGGATTCCTACTTCATAGATAGAGTAACCTCTATTCTCCATAGGCTTAAACTCTGATGATCGCCACCGTACTCTTTTTTCTTATTCATTATTTTTATCTAAAACTTTATTTAAACTATTTCTTCTAATTTATAGTGTAACTTTAATCCTTCAAACTTGATATTTAAACTTGCATTGATATCTCTATCATTATAAAAGTGACATTTTGGACATTCATATTCTCTTATACTTAAATCTTTTACCTTTTCATTCTTATAACCACAATGACTACAGACTTGACTACTTGCATAATAGGTATTTATCTTATAATAATATTTTCTTTTATCTTACTCTTCCACTCTATTAATGAACATAATCTACTAAAACTAGCATCTATTAGTCTCTTATTAAATGCCTTTACTTTCTCTTTAAACATCTCTTTTAATTTTAAAGTTTCTGTTACTATAATATCATGTTCTTCTACTATTTCATTTGTTACTTCATTTAGATAATACTTTCTACTATTTTTTAATTTACTATATACTCGGGCTAACTTTTCTTTTGTCTTTAAGTAATTCTTACTTCCTTTTTCTCTTCTTGATAATTCTTTTTGTAGCCTTGTTATTCTTCTTTCATATTTTGTAATACTCTTTTGATTGTCATATCTCTTGCCATCACTTGTTATCATCAAATCTTTTATTCCTAAATCTATTCCTACTATTGTTTTAGGTATTACTTTTTCTTGATATAACCTTTCTTCTACTATTACACTTACATAATATTTATTTGTTGGTTCCTTTATAATAGTAGCATTCACAACTTTTCCTTTTATTTCTTTTGTATTTCGATAACCTCTTATTTTTACCTTTCCCAGTTTTGGTAATTTTATTAACTTAAATATCGTATCAAAGGGCTGTCGAGAAATTAAATAATTAATTTCGGACAG
>CAJFVY010000049.1 GCA_904420615.1 uncultured Bacilli bacterium
GTATAGCAAAAGGAGTTTTTATTTTAAAGACTCAACGCTAAAGCTTAATTGAACCCCCAGACTATCTGGGGGTTTTCATTACACAAAAAGAAATGATTCACTAAGAATCATTTTTTATATAAGAGGAAAGTTATACAAAAATACGACCAACATTTGTCCTAACGTTAATATGAATTCACATCAGAAAATATTTGGTTGTATTTTCTTTATTTATAATTTTTTTCCTATCAAAAAAAGAGAAGGTAAAATATTTAAGCCTATAGAGTATAGAGGTTACTCTATCTATGAAATAGGAATTACGAAAGGTAACAACCGGGTAAAAACAAAATTTATTTTCTTTTGTTTGTTCTGGGCAATATTACCATACACAATATAGATAGGCGAATAAAATAACAAGGAAGGGAGAATTTTATGAATCAATATTATCATTATCAACCAAATTATTCACAATACGGACATCTTAGAAATCAAACTTTAAGAAATCTCAATAATAGCCAAGCGCTATTTACAGCTCAGGAAGGTTTTACAAGGGGAAATATGTTTTCTGATATATATAGTCAATATAAAAACTATCAACCACAACCAGTTAAAGCTAATAATGAGCAAGAACAATTATTTTTAAATATGGCGGAAAATGAGTTTGCTGCTCATGATCTAAATATTTATTTAGATCTTCATCCTCAAGATGGAAATGCCCTAGATTTATTTAATCAATATCGAGTAAAAGCAAATCAAGCTATGATGGAATATGAGAGTAAGTATGGACCTTTAACTACTAATAGTAATGAATTAACAGAAAGTCCATTCTTATGGAGTACTCAAGCATTTCCATGGACAACAGGAGGTATGTAATATGTGGAAATATCAAAAAAATTTACAATATCCTATTAATATTAAAAATAAGGATTTGAGAATGGCAAAAGTATTAATCACACAGTATGGAGGCTCAAATGGTGAATTAGCAGCAGCACTTCGCTATTTAAATCAACGTTATACTATGCCAGATGACAAAGGAAAGGCTCTACTTACTGATATTGGTACTGAAGAGCTAGCTCATGTAGAAATGATATCTACTATGGTTTATCAATTAATGAAAGATGCTACTGTCGAAGAAATTAAAGCAGCAGGACTTGATCCACATTATGCCGAACATAAAAATGCTCTTTATCCAACTGATGCTAATGGAGTACCTTTTACTGTAGCTTACTTTGCTACAACAGGAGATCCTCTTGCTGATTTATCAGAAGATATGGCTGCTGAACAAAAAGCTAGGGCTGTTTATGAAAATTTAATTGATCTAACAAATGATCCAGATGTAATTGGACCACTATTATGGCTTAGACAACGTGAAATTGTTCATTTTAATGCTTTTGAAGAATTATTTAATGAATATTCTAAAAAATATAATAGTATTATCCAACCTAGATAATATTAAAAATAGGATACTGAAATTTCAGTATCCTATTATTTATAGAAAAAGGAAACTCCCTCATCTTTTAAATTGTTTATAAATTTAATTATTTTTATTATCGATCACTTGAATATTTAATTCCTTTAATTGTTCTTCTGTAACAATATTTGGTGCTTCACTCATTAAGCAACTAGCACTTGCTGTCTTTGGAAAAGCAATAACATCTCTAATATTGGTTGTATTTGTTAAAATCATAACTAAGCGTTCAAGACCAATTGCCAAACCACCATGTGGTGGTACTCCATAGTTAAATGCCTCTAAGAAGAATCCAAATTTTTCTTTCGCTTTCTCATCACTAAATCCTAAGGCTTCAAACATTTTTTGTTGTACTTCTTGATCATGAATTCTAATACTACCGCCACCAACTTCATAACCATTTAAAACGATATCATAAGCCTTTGCATAGCAGTTTTCTTTATCAGTTAATAATTTATCTACATCTTCATCTTTTGGCGCTGTAAAAGGATGATGACACGCTAAATACCTACCCTCTTCATCACTCCACTCAAAAACTGGAAAATCAGTAATCCAAAGGAATTTATATTGATCATTAGGTATCAAATCTAAATCATGAGCAATTTTAATTCTTAAAGCACCTAAAGCTGTTTGAGCAATTTTTTTCTTATCAGAAACAAAGAAAATAAGATCATTATCTTGATAATGAAGAGTTTCTAGTAATTTTTCTTGTTCTTCATTTGTAATAAATTTACTAATACCACCCGTTAAATCCTGGTCTACAACTTTTATAAAAGCTAAACCCTTTGCTTGATAAGTTTTAACAAACTCCGTATATTGATCAATCATTTTACGAGTAATTAGATTAGTACCATTTGGTATTACTAAAGCACTAATATAACCATTATTTTTTATTACATCCTGAAAAACAGTAAATTCACTATTCTTAAAAATATCTGTAACATTCGCTAAAGGAATCTCATAACGAAGATCTGGTTTATCTGTTCCATACTTTTCCATGGCTTCATTATAAGTCATTCTTAAAAATGGTACTTTTAAAGAAATATTTTTGACATCTTTAAATACTTTAACAAATAAACCTTCCACTAGATCCATAATATCATTTTCATCTATATAACTTAATTCCATATCTACTTGTGTAAACTCTGGCTGTCTATCACTTCTTAAGTCTTCATCTCTAAAACATCTAGCTATTTGATAATATTTTTCTAATCCCCCAATCATCAATAATTGTTTAAATATTTGAGGACTTTGAGGCAAAGCATAAAATTTACCTTTATTTACTCTACTTGGTACTAAATAATCTCTTGCTCCTTCTGGAGTTGATTTACATAAAATTGGTGTTTCTACTTCTAAAAAATCAAGTTTATTTAAATACTCTCTAATAGATGTTACGATTTTATGTCTAGCTATTAATTTATCTTTAATATAATTTCGTCTAATATCAAGATAACGATACTTTAATCTAGTATCTTCTAATGCCTTTGTATCATCTTCTATCATAAAGGGAACATCAGCTGCTTGAGATAATAAAGTTAATTTTTTAAGATCAATTTCTATTTCTCCTGTTGCTATTGTAGTATTCTTATTTTCACGTTCTACTACTTTTCCTATTACTTCTACTACACTTTCTATTTTTAAACTACTTGCTAAATCATAATATTCACTTTCTGGCTTTACTACTATTTGTACAATTCCACTACGGTCTCGTAAATCAAAAAAGATAACGCCTCCTAAATCTCTTTTTTTATTTACAAAGCCATATAAAGTTACTTCTTCTTCTAAATTTTTAATAGATAGATCATTATTATTTATCTTCTTCATAATCAGTTTCCACTTCCCCATCATTATCAGTAATACCAATATGTTCTTCAAAGTAATAAATAATATATTCTAATAATACTTGGTCACTTTGTTTGGTCTTATTATTTTTAATAGTTATTAATCCATCTTTTAACTCTTCACTGTTTAAAAGAATTAAATACTTGCTATCGAATGAATCGGCTCTTTTAAACTGACCTTTTAAAGATCTATTTGTATATTCTGTTTCTACTACAAAGCCAGCCATTCTAAGTTCATTTGCTAAATAAATAGCATTTTTCTTTTCATCTTCATTAACATAGAGAATAAAGATATCAACATCTTTTTTTATTGGTAAAGCTATTTTTTCTTCTTTTAATGCCATAACTAAGCGATCTAATCCTACAGCATAACCAACACAAGGAGTATCTGGTCCTCCAAGTTGTGATACCAAAGTATCATATCTTCCTCCTCCACCTAAGGTATTAGCACTACCAAAAGATGGAATATCAGCATTAATTTCAAATACTGTATGATTATAATAGTCAAGGCCTCTAACGATTCGATCATCAATAACATAATCTACTTCTAGTAAATCTAAATACTCACATACTTTGTCAAAATGTTTCTTACTTTCTTCATTTAAGTAATCTAAAATACTAGGAGCTTTTTTAAAATACTCTTTATCATGATCAACTTTACAATCAAGAATACGTAAAGGATTCTTATCAAATCTTGCTTTACAATCTTCACAAAGGTCATCTAAATGTGGCTCAAAATACTTTTTTAAAGCTTCTCTATAATGATCTCTTGATTCTTGATCACCAAGACTATTAATATGAGCTTTATTTCCTTTTAAACCTAACATCTTGTTAATATTTAGTGCTAAAGAAATAATTTCAGCATCTACCATAGGATCAGAACTTCCTAAAACCTCTACTCCATATTGACTTAATTCTCGATAACGACCTAATTGAGGCCTTTCATAGCGATACATGGTTCCATTATAATATACTTTCACTGGCAGACTACAAGTACCATACATCTTATTTTCAATATAACTTCTAACTACCCCTGCTGTACCTTCTGGACGTAATGTCAATTTACGATTTCCTCTATCTAGAAAATCATAAGTTTCTTTAGATACAATATCAGTAGTATTTCCTATTCCCCGATGAAATAACTCGGTAGATTCAAAGATAGGTGTTCGAATATAATTATAATTATATTTTTCCATAACTGAATCAATCACATCTTCTACGTATTTCCATATCTTAGCATCTTCCAAAGTAATATCCATTGTTCCTTTTGGTTTTATAATCATACTTCATCTTCCCTTTCTTACTCATTATAACGTATGTTACCTCTTTTGGCAAAAGATTAGTACTATTTTATCACAAAATATAAAGCAAAAAAATATTTTTCCACAAAAAAAGCCATCCCAAACATGGCTTGACTTTATATAGACCGGATAGCTAATAAAGAACAAGGTGGTAAAAGTATGAGATGACATTGAAACCTATAACTGGTTTCATTAATAATATATAATATTTTTCTAAAAATAACAAGTACGAGTTTTCGTAAATAGTTACTTTCAAGAAACCATTTTTCTTTAAAACCCTTGTTATAGCTTGTTTTTATTGCTATGAACAAAATTAAGTAAAAAGAAATATTTTTTACAAAACTTGTCATTATCTGTAAAAATTGCCTTTTCATCAATAGATAATTACTTATTTTCTAAAAGTTAAGCTCTGATAATGTTATCATACATTTTTATCAATAAACAAGACAAACACAACCAAATGTCTTATGAATAACTCTTTGTTGTTTGAATAATGGAAATAACCTAAAATGATAAGTTCGATATTCTTTCATAAGACTGAATCACCTCGTTTGTAATCACATATTACTAACAGAACGAATGTTTTTCGATGCCTAAATCGTGTTTTTTAGGTATAGCTTTAAAATTATATAAAAAAGAAATATTTATAGATATCCATAAATATTTCTAAGTAGCAAGTGACATTTTATTATCATCTTTCATAAATTGTGAATTAGATTGCCAATGTCTAACAGGATAAACGCATGAAAAAATTTTAGATAAGTCTATGTTTGATTTTCAAGCATAGACTTAATTTTATTGGTGTTAATAGTTTTA
>CAJFVY010000050.1 GCA_904420615.1 uncultured Bacilli bacterium
ACCAAATGTCTTATGAATCAGTCTTTGTTGTTCTAACGTTGGATATAATCTAAAATGATAAGCTCAATATTCTTTCATAAGACAGGAGCACCTCGTTTGTAGTATCATACAATCATCAAAACAAATGTTTGTCAACAGCTGTTTCCATTTTTTTATATAACTTTCCTATTAAATAAAAAAACTGTCCGAAATTAATTATTTAATTTCTCGACAGCCCTTTGATACGATATTTAAGTTAATAAAATTAATACTAATTTTATTTATAAATTAAATTTCGTAACCTTCAACTGAACAATCGCCGTCAACGCAATCACAATCTAAATCAGTAATTGCAAATTTAGTTAATAAACCTTTTGTTTCAACAGCATCAATGCTAGAAATATTAAGTTTTTCTTTTAATAATTTTAATGCGTTCATCGAATCACCTCCTTATCATAAACATATCTATCATTAACAATTGAATCTGGATTATTTGAAAGCCATCTTATCACACATCCTCCACCACAGTAATACCATTTACTACATCTAGAACAAACTTCTGAGGGATATTTTCTTACCATATTTCTAAATTCTTTAACTTCATTAGAATTCCAAAATTCAATTAACTTATCAAATGGAATAGATGTTGTATTTAATGGATAACCCATAAAATGATTACATGGTAAGATATTAAAATTATTATCAAATATCATTCCGCTTCCTTTAGTAATATGACAACATGTAACAATTCTTTTAGTTTTAATCATATGACTAAGCATATTATTATCTAAAATACATAGTGGAATGGACATTTCAAAAACAAAATTAATATCATCTTTATAAATTTTATCATACACATATTTACACAAATCTGCTAACTCAAAAAGTGAAATAGGATCCTTTTCATCATCAACACTAGGTTTATATAGCTGAAATATAATATTATTTAACTCATTTTCTTTTACCATATTCCAAAATCGGTCAAATTGCTTATAATCATTATTACATAAAACATAAGATAAATTTACATTCACATTACATTTTTTCAAATTTTGGTAACCTTTTAACATTTCTGAAAAACCACATGCATTAGTGTTTTTTAAATATTCTTCTTCATTTGCTCCTTTTACAGAAATATTAACACTATTTAAACCATTTAAAGCAGCTTGTTTTGAAAAATTATAATCAGAAAATCTTCTTCCATTTGTTGCCATAGATACTTTAATCCCACTTTGTGATATTTTTCTTATTACCTTTAATATGTCAGGATAAATACTAGGTTCTCCTCCAATTAAAATAACTTTTTTTACTTCATTATTCTTTAGAACATTTATGCATTCAAAGATTTTCTCTAATGTCATTTTTGAAATTTCAGAAATATATTGTTTAGCATAACACCAATTACATTTATTATTACAAAAAGTATTTGTAGTCAGCCAAACAGTACTGGGTTTGATGAATCTATTAAGGCCATTATTAATCCAGAATCTTTCAATATAATCATTTGCTTT
This sequence comes from uncultured Bacilli bacterium, assembly GCA_904420615.1. Classification (GTDB taxonomy): domain Bacteria; phylum Bacillota_I; class Bacilli_A; order RF39; family UBA660; genus Onthousia. The sequence goes on from CAJFVY010000050.1 coordinate 1,491, forward strand.
TTCATCATAAAATTCTCTTTCAAACTTACCGCCATTTTTTTCAATCACTTTTCTTGATGCTTTATTACTCTTTAAACAAGTAACCAATATTTCATTCATATTTTTTTCTTTATACTTCATTAGTGCTAATCTTAAGGCTTCAGTAGCATATCCCTTATTTCTTTCTTCTTTTTTTATATAATATGCAATATGGCCTAATCTTACGTAATAATTATCATTTAGCTGATGTCTAAGGTCAATTGTGCCTACTAATTTATCATCATCAGTTATGATAAAATAAACAGTTGCAGGAACATCTCGTGAAGCAATATGAATACCTCTTCTTCTATCATCTAACCTTTTTATCATATCATTAAATTTTTCTCCATCACGGTAAGCATTTCCTAATTCAAATTGATCCTTATTTTTAATAGCACTTAACACCAATTCTTGATATTGATTTTCATATTTTTTTTCTGGAAAAACTAATTTCATAATCCATGCATAATCTAATAATTATTAGATCTCCTTTCATTATATTTTACTAAAAATTTCAATATAACATCTATAGCACTTGTAATTTACTCATATTATAAGTGAAAAAATAAATAGATCAAGAAAATTATCATTGAACTGAGTCTACCATATTAATTTACCATTTGAACCAATTTATTTATTTCTTTTCTGCTTAATCCTGTCGCTTTCATTACATCTTCTACTGATAATGAACATATTAAGAAGATTCTTTGCTATTTCTACTTCTCTATTCCGACTTCCTACTTGTACTCCTTCTTGTTTACCTTCTAATCTACCTTCATAACGAGCAGAGTTCATCTCTTTCTTATGGACAATCTCTGCATCATAATATGCATTATATTTATCATCTATTCCTAGTC
>CAJFVY010000051.1 GCA_904420615.1 uncultured Bacilli bacterium
CACCTTTATCTTTCTAATAAAATTCTAGCACAATTACTCTTGGTTTACAAGATTCAAATTATATTTTATTACTGGTTAAAAATAATTAATTCTATTAATATATCTTGACTAATTTTACCTGATTTTACTTTATAATCTAAATCTGCTAAATACTTCAACATCTCACCAATTTGTTTTAAACTATAATATCCTAATAATTCTCTTGTCTTTAATACTCGATAAGGATGAACGCCTAACATTTTACCTATTTCTTCATTAGAAAGGTGCTGATTCGTTAATGATTTTACTTGATATAAAAGTCGATATTGACTCTCTAATAAGCCCATAATACTAAAGGCTTCAATTTTGTATTCTAACAAATCCTGATAACACATTAAAGCATGTCTTTTATTACGTTCTGCTATACTACTCACTAACGAAAAAACTAAGTTGTCTTGAACTGGTAATTCTCTTGTTACTAATTCTTTTACATCTTCTATAGTAATATCTTTAGTATCTATTTTATATAGCTTTAATTTTTCACATTCATTAAAAATCTTTTCAATATCATGATTACAATATTCTACTAATAATTTTACTACTCCTCGTTCTAGCTTATACGATGATAATAATTTTTTGATTTGCTCTTCTTCATTAACTTCTAATGGTAAAAAGTTAATCTTACTTTTTAATGTTTTACCTATTTTTTTTCGATTATCTAGCTTTTTTACAATAAAAATTAATAATACATCATCACTAGGATGCTCTATATAATCTAATAAATCTTTTTCTTCATCTTTTGTTAAACTAGAACCATCTTCTAAAAAAGAACAGTTCTTGGCTATAATAACTTTCTGTGGTGTTAAAAAAGATAATGTATTGGCATCTTCTAACACCTGATTAATAGTTTGCTCTTCCATATCATACGTAGTTACCATAGCATCTTCATAGCCTAATTCTTTTTTTAGTTCTTCTATTTTTATTGAAATTAATTTAAAAGAAGGACTAATTAATAAAATAACATTATTATTCATTAAAATAGTCCCTTAACATTGTTTGAATTTGAGGTAATGTTGTTCCATCTTTACCTCCACCTTGAGCAAAAGTAGCACTTCCACCACCATTACCTAAAGACATTTTGGAAGCTTGTTTAACCAAATAACCAGCATTTAATCTATCTATGCTACTACGACAAATAAAGTTCAAACTATGATCTTCTTTTATATTAGCAATAAATACTAAAGAAGGTCCCATCTTTTCACATAAATTATCTCCTAAGGCTTTTACAATATCCATAGCTTCATTATTTAGAGTAATAAATAAGAATTTTGTATTATCTTTTTCTTCTGCTTTCGCAATATAATCATCAAGATTACTTAATCTTTGACTAGTAATGGCATCCATATATCTTTTTTCTAAATTCTTTACTTCTGTTTGAATATAATTAAGTTCATTCTGATTAAAGATAATATCTTTATATGAAACAGGTTTAGAATTATCAATTTCTACATCAAAAGTCAATTTTATATTATGTTTTCTAGCATTTTCTAATATTTCTTTTGCTTTTAATAATAATTTAACCATTTCGTCATTATATGGTTTAATTATTTCAAATAGAGTTGATTCAATTCTTGAACCGGTACATCCTTCAATTCGATAAGTATTACTTCCTTTAGATTCATAAGAAGAAATAGCGAATCTCTTGATATCTTTAGTATTAGCAACATGAGTACCACCACATAATTCGATTGATTTATCAATTTTAACTACTCGTACCTCATCACCATACTTTTCATCAAATAAGGCCATAGCACCTAATTTTTTAGCTTTATCAAGAGGCATAATCTCAGTAGAAGTAATAATTCCTTTTTGAATCATCTTATTTACAAAATCCTCTACTGTAACAATTTGATCTTCGGTTAATTTAACAGAAGAAGTAAAATCGAATCTCAATTTTGTATCATCTACATAACTTCCTGCTTGTCTAATGTTTTTATCGATACATTGTTGTAATGCATACTGTAACATATGAACACTACTATGATTACATTCAATCATCTTACGACGATCTTTATCAACAATAGCTTCACAATCTTCTCCAACTTCTATACTTCCATCTAATAACTTAATTTGATGAATATGTTGACCATTTGGAGCTTTAAAAACATCAATAACTCTAGCTTTAAAGTTCTTACCAATAATCATACCTGTATCTGCAACTTGGCCACCACTAGTAGCATAGAAACAAGTTCTTTTTAAAATAACAAATCCTTCACCTGTTAAAGTTCGTTCAAGTTTATCTTTGCCAACAATAGCTAAAATGTTACTCTTTAAACGATATAAACCATAGACAAACTTAGATTCTTTCTTAAAATCCATTAAAAATTCTTTTTGACTTGCCATTGCCGTCTTATTTCGAATACTCTTTCTAGCAGCTTCTTTTTGCTTTTGCATATAAGCATGAAAACCAATTTCATCTACTTTAAAGCCTTTTTCTTTAGCTATTTCTAATGTCAACTCTAGTGGAAATCCATAAGTATCATATAAAGTAAATGCATCATATCCTTTTATTACATGATCTTTGGTAGTATCAATAATTTCAAGCAAACGTCTTTCACCAGCATCTAGTGTCTTAAAGAATAATTTTTCTTCTTCCAACACTAAAACTTTTACTTGTCCCATAACATCAGGTAGATAAGTATAATAATCTTTCATGATTTCTACTACTTCACCTACTAATTTATATAAGAATGGCTCTGTAAGTCCTAATCCTTTACCAAGACGTACACTTCTTCTTAATAATCTTCTTAATACATAACCTCTACCAGTATTTTCAAAATAAGCACCATCTGCTAAGGCAAAAGTAATGGCTTTAATATGATCAGCTATTACTTTAAATGATGTTTGATCATTATATAAAATTCCGCTCATTTCTTCTATTTTACGAATAATAGGTGCTAATAAGTCCGTTTCAAAAATAGAAGGAACATCTTGGAAAATCATACTCCAACGTTCTAGTCCTGCTCCAGTATCAATATTCTTATGTGGCAATTCTTGATATTTTTCACGTGGTACTCCAGGTTTAGAATTATACTGACTAAAAACATTATTCCAAATCTCGACATAACGTTCTTGTTCTTCATCTTGTTTTAACTTTTCTAAAGCATCGTGATTAGGGTCATATTTCTCACCACGGTCATAAAAAATTTCACTATCTGGTCCACATGGTCCTTCTCCTATTTCCCAAAAATTGCCATCTAGTCTAATTAAATGATCTTCCTTTAATCCAACTTCTACCCATTTCTTGTATGCTTCATCATCATGAGTATAAATAGTAACATATAGTTTTTCTAAAGGAATCGCAAACCAATCTTTACTTGTTAATAATTCATAAGCAAATTCAATGGCCTCATCTTTAAAATAATCTCCTATAGAAAAATTTCCCATCATTTCAAAAAATGTTAAATGGCGTTTTGTAACTCCAACATTTTCAATATCATTGGTTCTAATACATTTTTGAATATTAACAAGCCTACTACTTTCAGGAACAACACTACCATCAAAAAATTTCTTAAGTGGTGTTACTCCCGCATTAATCCATAATAAAGAATTATCATTCACAGGAATTAAAGAAGCACTTTCTACATATTTGTGTCCATGCTGTGTAAAATAATCAATCCACATCTTTCTAATTTCATTACTTGTCATTTTTTTCATCTTTTACTTCCTCTTTTCTAATAATCTCTTTTGCTTCTTCTTCTAATAAATCTAAAGTGGTATTTACTACTTCATAATCATAATCATGATACTGATCAAGAGCAGTTTCGCTTAAATGTTTCTTTTGATTATCTGTTAGTTCAGATTCATAACCTGGTCTTTCAATATGAATAATAACAGCCTTAGGAATATGTTCCTTTAAATATTCAATTTCAATAGGAAATCTTCCATCACTAATAATAATAACATCAAAAAAGTTACCTAAAATGGTCGCATCCTCTACTGTTCGTGATATAAAATAGAGATCTTTGCCCATTTTTTTCCTAATAATATCAGTACCAAGTAATTGTAATAATTCCCTTGGCTTGGTTTCCTCTTTACCATCCCAACCGAAGTGATTTCTAATTAATTCTTTCATAGGAGCACTAATCTGTAAAATAGTGGCTTTCATTCCCATATCAGAATAATACTTCTTCATATAATTTGCTAAAGTATCTTTTCCATGTCTTGATTTTCCACAAATTAAATATACTTTCATCCTATCACCTCGTTATTTATACAAAAAAGAAAAGACTATTTATTTTTTATTAGCTTTTGTAATAAAGTCTTTTTGGTCGGCTCTTCTTTCGGCTTATCTTTCATAATCTTAAATTTTTGTCCTAATCCAGTTTTTTCTTCAACGAATTCAAAAATAATCTTAATACATGCAATAACTGGAGTAGCTACTATCATTCCTATCATACCAAAGAA
>CAJFVY010000052.1 GCA_904420615.1 uncultured Bacilli bacterium
AAGACTTTTCCTTGGTTGTTATTAATAATTCACTCAAAAGTTGCAGTTAATCGTTCAAAGTTGCATTTACCTTTTCAATTGACCAAAAGAAAAACAACTTTTCAAAAAGAAAGTTGTCTTCATTATTTATTCTATAAATTACTAAAATATCTAGCGACTCTAACCATTTGAGCAGTATAACTCATCTCATTGTCATACCAAGCTACTACTTTAACTAGTTGCTCGCCATCAACTTCATTTATAGAAGTCAATAAACTATCTACTAATCCACCATAATACATACCAATCGTATCACTAGAAACAATTGGGTCAGTAGTATAACCTAAAGTTTCATTTACACTATTTTTAAAAGCATTATTAATCTCTTCTACTGTAGTATTCTTCTTTAATTTTAAAACTAAATCTATAACAGATCCTGTAGTTACAGGAACACGCATAGCAGTACCTTCCATCTTTCCTTCAAGACTAGGTAGAACTTTACCAATTGCTGATGCAGCTCCAGTAGATGCTGGTACAATATTAGCAGCACTTGCTCTTCCTCTTCTTGCATAAATACCTTTCTTATGAGCAACATCTAAAGTTGCTTGATCATTTGTATAAGCATGAACAGTGGTCATAAATCCTTGTTTAATACCAAAGTTATCTTCCATTACTTTTAGCACTGGTGCTAAACAGTTAGTAGTACAACTTGCTGCTGAAATAATTTTTTCACTACCATCTAAAATATCATGATTGACATTATAGACAACTGTTTTAACATTACCTTTTGCAGGAGCAGATATAATGACCTTTTTGGCACCAGCATTAATATGAGCCATTGCTTTTTCTTCACTTGTAAACTTACCTGTACATTCTAAAACAATATCAATACCTAAATCCTTCCAAGGTAATAAATTCGGATCTGTTTCAGCATATACTTTAATTTTTTTATCTCCTACAACAATATTATCTCCTTCAAAAGATATTTCATTTTCTTTATATCTTCTATGAGAAGTATCATATTTTAACAGATAAGCTAATTGCTCAGCATCTGTTAAATCATTGATTGCTACTACCTCCATATCAGGATCATCATCTAGTAATCTAAAAGCAAGTCTTCCTATTCTTCCAAAACCATTAATTGCAATTTTTTTCTTTTCCATATTTTTTTCCTTTCTTACATTACATAACCAATTGAATAATTTTGTTCTTCATTTGTATTATTACCACTATCACTATAAATTAATATAGCTACTCCTATCATAATTAAAATAAAAATACAAATAAAAATCATTAACATTCCTAATCCAAAACCATCATTATTTATTTTACCCATAATACCACCTTTTATAATATTTCAACAGCAGCAAATTTACTAACTATTTCCTGATAAATTTGATACCACGAATAAACCCTAATTACATTACTACCATTCATTCCTTGATTATAAGGAGCATCAAAGACAAAAACAGGAATAATTTTTCTGATTCGTTCTATATTAATAGGTTTATCTTCAATCATGATATCAAATTTTCCCTCTAAACATTTATCTCTTTTATTTTGTGAATTAATAATTAACTCATCATATTCAATATTATACTTATCTAACCAACTCTTAACATAAAAATCAATCATACCTTCATAGTGATTTATTAAGTATTGATTATCTCTAGCAGACAAAATAATTATTTTATGTCCATCTTTTCGCAGTCTATGAATTACCTCACTAGCATAGGGTCGAGGTGGAATAGCAATTAATAAATCAAAAATATATTGTCGCCAAAATTCATTATTCTCATCAGGAGTTAAATAAAACTGTTCTTCCATATAATAGCCACTTGGATTAAAGCCTCTATTAATATTATTTTCTAAACAGAACTTAGAACCACAGGCAAAATGCCATTCAGCAATGTCATTTAAAACTCCGTCAATGTCTATACCTATTCTCATTTTTAGCACCTCCTATATTTTCCTATATTATTGTAACAAAAGGTTATAAAAAAAGAAAGTTTATATTAAACTTTTTTACATCTAGGGAATAATATTGTACTGATAATAGGATAATGATCACTTGGTTTTACATCATATTTAGAAAAATCTCCACAATAACATGTCCCCTTGTAAAATAAAGATGAAACCAAGATATGATCGATTGCCCCAGTATGTTTAAACATTAAAAAAGACTTATCTATATTATGATTCATATGATATAAATGATTATGATGAACAAATTCTAATAATGATCCTTTCATAATCATATTGAAATCACCAGTAATAATCTTGAAATCACTTTGATCTAATTCTAGAATTTCATCTAATTTTTTCAACTGAAAATTACGAGTATTTTGAAACAAGCAATCTAAGTGAACATTAAAAATACTAATTGTATAATGGTTTATCTTAATAACTAATTTATTACAACTACGAGACTGCAGAGCAAGTAAATTTTTAGATCCTAAACATTTAATATCTTTTCCTAAAGAATAAATTTCACTTTCTAATACAGTTATATCTTTTTTTATTAAAATAGTATTTGCAATATAATCAGCTTTACCTTTCATTATTTTTGGCACAGCATAGAATTTATATTCTTTTAAATTTGACTTTAAAAGATCTCTAAGAGAACAAGACATCTCTTGACATCCTACAATATCTGGATTTTCTTCTTGAATAACATCTACGATATATTTTACTCGTTTAGAATAATGCGTTTTTCTAAACGGTAGTGTCTTATTATTTTTTAAATTAAATGACATAACTTTTATCTCTTTCAAGTAAAATCGCCTCAATTCATTATATGAATAGATAAAGAATTACTTACTCTTTTGTTTTATATTTTTTACTTTACCATTTTCAAACATATATAAGGTATCAGCTAGTCTTTTTACATCTTCTTTAATATGAGTAGACAAAATAATAAGTTTTCCTTTTTCTTTTTCTTTTAGTAAATAAGCTCTAATCTTTTTAGCACTTGCTTCATCTAAACCATTAAATGGCTCATCCAAAATAATCAATTGTTGATCTTCCATAATAGCTTGAGCTATACCAAGTTTTTGTTTTGTTCCTAATGAATAAGTATTATATTTTTGATTTTTAAATTCACTTAAACCTACTATATCCATAATTTCTTCTATCTGATTCTTTGTTACTTTATTTTGAATACTAGCCAATAACTGTAAATTTTGATAACCTGTCAAATCTGGTAAAAAGCTTGGTTTTTCAATTAAAGCTCCTGTATCCTTGGGATATTCTTTCTTCTTAATAATATTTTCTCCATTAATTAATATCTCACCTGTAGTAGGTATATAAAAACCACAAATCATTTTTAATAGAAGTGTTTTACCACTACCATTCGGACCAATAAACCCATAAATATGATTAGGTTCCAATACCATATTTACATCTTCTAAGATTACTCTATCTTTAAATCTTTTTGATACACCTTTTATTTCTATTCTCATTCATGTACCTCCCTTTCAAACAATAAATAATTTTTATTCTGACATTCTACAAAGAATAAAATAATAAATAAACTTATTATACCTAATAATAACCATACTTTACTCCCAATATCAATAATCGAGATACCAACATAAAGGAAAGTTATGATAACAATTCCTATAGTAATTATTTTTAAAAATATTCTTGTATATCCTATCAAAATCAATGCTTGTTGTAAAAATGTAGTAAAAACAATGTCAATTATAAAATAGAACCAAATATTTGATATCGATCCAGTAAAGTAAAAGACTATAATACTCAATAATAAATAATAAATTAATTTTAAAACTATAGTAATAATAAGAATAGATAAACTCTTATATAAATACCAAGTACTACTATTCATACGTAAGAAATAGTTACTAACTTGATAAATAATATCTTTAACAAATAAATAGTAAGCAATATAAATAAAGGTAAAAATATAAATTAGAAACATAAATATAGAAACAATATCTGTACTTTGATCCATCTTTAAGCCAAAATGATAATAAATAAACGAATCATCATAATAAGTATTTGTTACAAGTCTAAATATTGCAAGAAAAATAATAAAACAAAGAAAGACTAATATTAATTTTTTCTTATTATTCTTTAAAGATAGAAAATCATTCTTTAAAATAACGGGTAATATCCTGATATTAGTCATAAATGGTGAAAAAAATATTTTCTTAATAAGCAAATAAAGAAAAGAAAGTAACAAGATATAAAAGGAAGAACAAAATACTTCTGTAATAAAACTACCATAGGGAACAATTGAATAATAATAACCAATATATAATTTAGTATCAAAAAGATCTACTGCTACTTTGTAAAAGTCATATGAATAAAAATATAAAGAAAAAGCAACTATAATAAATAAAGGTATTGTTATAAATCTAGGTAATAGATATGCAAAACAAGTAACTAAAATAGCATATAATATGGTAATTACTATATAGCGAATTAAAAAGAAAAGGAAATAAAGACTAGGTAGTCCATAAAGATCTACATAAGGTGAATCACTTCTAACAAATCCATGTGTAAAAAGAATAATAATAATTTGTAAAAAGCAAAAAATGAAAAGATAAATAAAGGAACAAATTACTACATATTTAACAATTTGACTAATCTCCTTACTTTTATTAGTGGCTCGTATTTTAAAAACACTCATTTCTTTTAAAATCTTAGTAATAGAAACAGAAATAATAGTAATGATTAAGAAAATAAATATAGTAGACCAGAGTGTAGAAAAATTAATTAATAAAGTATCTACTGTATCTAATGATGTATTTCCATAAATAAAGCCAGCATAAATAGCATATAAAATAACAATTAAGAGCAATATTTTAAATAATTGTTGATTTAAAATAAAAGTAATTATGGGATATTTATTTTTCAATTTCAATCATCACCTTTTCTGCATTACGATAACTAAAATATAAAATAATAGTAGAAATAAAAACTATAATAATCATAAATAGTACCATATATAACAAGCCAAATATTGTAGCGTGATAAATTGGTGCTTCATAAGATATTAAGTTATAGAAACTTACATAGGTTGTAGCATTTTCTATACCTAAAATTAATTCAAATAATATTGTACCTATTAATACACTACAAACAATATTAAGTAAGAAATAAATAAGTAAACTCATAATAATAGCTAGTACAAAATTCTTTGCTTTTTTAACACATAAGAATCCAATATTTAAACACAATATTTCTAATAATACAAAGTTAACTAAATATACAAAGCTAAAAAGAAGAGGATGCTCTAAATAGACTAATGATGGTAAGGATATACCTGGCATTGCATGAGTAAAGGTATAATTAATATCCACTATACCATCACATAAAATAAACGTTACAAGAAAGCATAATAGAAATAATATTGGTATAATAAAAATTGTCCTTAACAAAGCATTTTTATATTGTTCTTTTAAATAGGTACTATATTTTTTTCTTATTATTACGTTTTTTATATAACCACTTTTTAATTCTTTATAAAATTGATAAATACCCGGTATAGTAATAAAGACTACAAAAATTAAAATCATATTGTTAAAGTGTGATGTTTTCATAGTATAAAACATCTGACCCAAAGTATCCATTTTATATTCCGTAGGAGGACTAAGTTCTTGACATGCCTCTTCATCTTGGGAACAAATATCATGATAATAATCTAAACTTAATTGATAAAGTTTTTCACGATCTCCTACATCTTTTAAAACTGCCACTGTATACCAAGTAAATAATACTAATAACGATACTAAAGAAAGAATAATACTTTTCATATAGACTCCTCAAAATAATTAGTAAGGAGCGATGGACTTCTTATTATTTAATTTTTAATAATCTAAATACCAATCTCCATAAAATGATGATCCAGTTATTAAACTAGTACCATTTCTTAATCTGATAGTATAGACGGTACCATTACCATACATCATAGAATTACCCCATGTTTTAACTTGACCTTGTGGTAAACGTAACCAAGAATTACATGTGGAACCTAAACAGACTTGAGCATCAATAGCTCTTTCATCATGTGATAGATTATCATATGCATGTAACTTATGTGCATATTGCTGTGATGTGGTTTCTTTAGTTGCTTCAGGGCCTACATAAATACCCTGAAAATTTGGAATAGCAACACCTAAAAATCCTACATAACCAGTGTAGGCTTTTACTCCTAAAGCATTTACCATTCCTGCTACTACAAATACTGCTACTACTACTCCTAAAAACTTTTTCATTTCCCCTCCTGCCATCGCTCTTTACCTACTTCCATAGTAGACTATTCGACCCAATCAATCAATAAAAAAATCACTTTTTTTAACATTTCCGTTCGACAAAATTCGACAAAAAGACCTACAAAAAAACTTCACTATTTCTAGCAAAGTTTTTATCTTCCACTCCATAGTGTTCTAAGTGAAGTAGGAAAACCAATGTAATTTCTTGGATTTACTGATCTGTGCTGATATTCAGACCAAGTACAACCACCACCAGTATGCCAATCACAAGTTGTTATTTCTAAGTGCAAATGTGATCCAAAAGAATAACCCGTATTACCCATTCGACCGATTACGGTATTTGGGGTAACAATCTGTCCTACAGAAATATTACCAAAAGAACTTAAATGAGCATAAGTAGAATATAAATAACTACCATTAACGTTGTGTCTAATTTTAACACATAGCGCCCCATAAGTATCATAGTATATTGAGAAAACTACACCGGTTGCAATTGGATAAATTTCTATCGTTTTATTACTATTAGAAAAGTCCATTCCTAAATGCCCTCCATAGCCACTCCAATTTTGAGTAACATAGCCACTTACCATCGGTCTATAAAAGCCACTAACAGAAGGAGGTAAGGCACCACTACCACCAGATTGTTGAGCAATACGATACTGACAGTCTTGAATGTCTTCATTTTCTCCACAACCTAGATTTTGATAATATTCTAAGTTTGATTTAGCAGCTTCTAACTGCTCTTGTACACTCGGCATAGATTCCCTAATCGCTGCTGTATCAGCATTAATCTTTTGTTTTTCACTTTCAAGTTCAGCATTTAAATTTTCTAATTCAGTTTGTTGATTTGCTAATTCAGTCTTACGATTCTTATTTGCTTCTACCAAATTACTTAATTCAGTCATAATTTGATCATTATATTCAGTTAATTGTTCAACTATAGACATACGATAAATCATATCAGTAATATCAGTAGCACCAAAGATATATTCTAAATAAGCATTTTCTCCTTCACTAATTTGTAAATATTGAAATAATTCTTTACTTTGCGTACTCTTTTCTGCAATTTCAACATTAGCTTCTTCTATCTCTTGTTGCAATTTATCAATATTATTTTGAACTTCTGATATTTGTGAACTTATTTCTACCATTCTTTGTTGTATTGAAGCGACTTCTGCATCATTCGCAGCAATTTGATTTTCCTTACTCTGTAATTCTTCTGTAAATTTATTTACTTCTTCTTCAAATTCTTTAATCGTTTTAGCATGAACAGTAAATGGAGTAATAAACATACTAACTGTAATTGCAACAATTAATAATAAACTTATCTTTTTCATCAAAAATTATTCTCCCCCTTTTTATATTTTCAAATATTTTCTGACAGCTGAAGCTGATCCTATCATACCAACTAACATACCAATTACTACAACAGAAAGCGATACAAGATAAATAAATGGTTCTGGTTCTACTAATTGAATTAACTGACTGTATAAATATCCATCAAAATGATTATATAATGCTATATAGCCAAAACAAATTCCCAATACCGGAATAATAGCTCCTAAAAACCCTAAAATCATTCCTTCAACAATAAATGGAGTCTTAATAGTAAAATTACTTGCTCCTACTAAACGCATAATAGATATTTCTCTTTTTCTAGAAAAGATTGTTAATTTAATAGTATTAATAATTAAGAATACTGTTACTAATACTAAAGCAATTACCATACCATAAGCAACCTTTTCCACTGTATTAAAGGCTAATAATAAGTTATCAACCATTCCTTCTCCATAACGCACTATACTAACTTGGTCCATTTTTTCAATTTCATGAGCGGTATCTGCAATCTTAGTTACATCTTTTACTTTTACTTGAAATGTATCTTTTAAAGGATTATCTTCAGAAGACCAAGTAGACATAATTTCATCAAATACTTCATTTTCTTCTTGCATTCCTTCTTTAATTGCATTTTTACTTTCAAAAACTAAGCTCTCAACATTGTCCATATCTTCTATTTTATCTTGAACATTTTGAATAGCTTCTTCACTAATATCATTATCTAAAAATACAACTATTGTTAAGTCACTTTCCATTTCAGAAGTAAAGTTTTCCACATTAAATGTTACTAAAATGGCAGCTGCAACGATTAAAAGTGTAATAGTAATACAAGAAATGGAAGCTAATGACAAACTGAAGTTACGAAAAACACTTTTGAATGCATCTCGGATACTTCTTCTTAGCATACGAAAAAATCTCATTCTTCATAACCTCCCTTTTCAACATGTTTAATCAAACGACCATCTTTTAGTACTATTACTTCCTTTTGCATTTTATTAACAATATCTTTATCATGCGTTGCCATGACAACAGTAGTACCACATGTTTTATTGATCTCTTCTAGTACATGAACAATTTCCATACTCATATTTGGATCTAGATTACCTGTTGGTTCATCGCATAATAAAATTTTAGGTTCATTTACAATAGCCCTAGCAATAGCTACTCTTTGTTGTTCACCACCTGATAATTGATCAGGATAATTGTGTATCTTATGTTTTAAACCTACTAATTCGATTGCTTTTAAAACTTTTCTTCTTGTTTCATCTTTTTTTGCACCAATTGCTTCCATAGTAAACGCAACATTTTCAAATACTGTTAGTTTTGGTAGTAAACGATAGTCTTGAAATACAATACCTAAACGGCGTCTAAGTTTATAAACCTTTTTATTACGTAACTTAGCTACATTTAAGCCTCCAACAATAATTTCTCCACTAGTAGGTTTTTCTTCTCGATAAAGCATCTTAATAAAAGTACTTTTACCAGAGCCAGATCCACCAACAACAAAGACAAAAGAACCTTTTTTGATTGATAAGGTTAAATCATAAATAGCAGTAACACCATTTTTATATTGTTTATTAACATTTTTTATTCTTATTAAATCCATATCATCACCCTACTATCCGTATTGTAACATATTTCGACAAATTTTAATAGCACTAATTATTGGAAAAAACAATATATAACTTTTTTCAAATTACCAATTTTTAATACATAACTATAATCAAAAAATGTGTTAAATCTATAATATATACTAATTAATGATATGATCCATATTTCAATATTTTTTCTAACAATAACCTTATACCTAAAAAAATAAAAAGAATACAGTCTGAACCCATACTCTTTTCAAGAAAATATAAATATTACTTTATATTAAATATTCTAACTTTTACTTTCCGCCTTCTACTTCATAAGCATTACAAGCTACAAAGAAAGCATCTTTATCAATTAGTTTAATTCCTTCTGTTAATTTAAAATAATCTCTACTAGGTACCACGGCTAACAAAACTTTTTTGCGATTAAAAAGAAAACCACCCTTTACATCAAAGATTGTAACCGAATGATGTAAATGATCAATAATATATTTTCTAATTTGTTTTTCTTTTGTAGTAGTAATATAGAATGCTTTGCTTTTAGAAGTCCCTAATAATACTCGATCAATAACTTTACTATTAACAAAAATAATAATAAGAGCATATAACACCATAGGAAATCCAAAAACAAATCCACCAATAATAACAATTATACTGTTAATTACAAATGTTGTTTTTGAATATGGGATATGAAAATATCTATATAATAATTGACTCATAATATTGAGTCCTCCAGTACTAAAACCGATCTTATACAAGATTCCATTACTAATACCTAATAAAATACCAACAATTAAGGAAATTAAAATATAATCTGATAAATCAATTACAATATATCTCATAAAAAGACTCGTTATATAGACAAAAAAAGGATAAAGAAAGGTAGAAAGTAAAGAGGCTATAGTTTGTTCTTTATCTAATAAGAAAAAGCTAAAAATAAGTAAGATAACTGAAATACCCCAAATAGTAATGGCTGGTGTAATATTTAAGAAGTGACTAGTCAATATAGCTATACCATTTACTCCACCGGTAACGAGATCAAGTGGATATAAGAAAAGATTAAAAACAATTGCAGAAAAGAATAGACAACATAGCAAAATAAAATATTTTTTTAATGACTTCTTTTTCATCATCATTCGCCACCAAATACTTCATAAGAATCGGTAACGACAAAGAAAGACTTTGGATCTATCTCATGAATACCTTCTTTTAATTTAAAGTAATCTTTTGTTGGTACAACACACATCAAAACATTTTGTTTTTCTAAATCATATCCTCCCTTTGCTTGAAAAATAGTAACACCATGTTTTAATTCATGAATAATATAATCTTTTACTCTTTTATCTTCACTAGTAATAATATAGAAAGCTTTACAATTAGAAATACCAAGTAAGATACGATCTGTGGCAAAAGAGACTAAATATAAAACAATTAGAGCATACATTAATTTATTAAAACCAAAGACAAATCCGCCCAATAATACTATGAATCCATCTGTAAATAAAATAGCTTGTCCCATACTCATTTTTAATTTTCTTGACATAATCATATTAAGAATATCCGTACCACCAGTTGAAAAACCCGCTTTAAATATTAATCCTGCTCCAAAGCCTTGTAGTAGACCTCCAAAAATTGCTACTAATAATAATTCACTTTGTTGAAAACTAATATAAGTAGATAAACCTTGGGTTAAATTAACAAATATAGGAAATAGAATAGAACCTAAAATACTTGCCTTTGTAGTTTCTTTTCCTAAAACAAAATAAGAAATGACTAATAAAACTACATTAGTAATCATAATAAAATAAGATGAATTTAACCCAAAAAAATGTTTCATAACAAGTGATAAACCACTAACACCACCTGCTACGATTTCATTTGGAGAATAAAAAATATTAAAAGCTAATGCAACCAGTAAACATCCAAAGACAAACTGTGTATATCTTTTTACTTTGTGATGTTGATAGATATTGGTTATAATATTCTTATTTGTTAAAATTTTAAGTCCCATTACTCCATCTCCTTTAATTTTATTCTATATTGGCAGTACTTCTTAAATAACTTTCAATGAATGGATCTAAGTCTCCATCTAATACCTTTTTAACATTACTAGTTTCATATAAAGTACGATGATCTTTTACCATAGAATAAGGATGCATAACATAACTTCTAATCTGTGAACCAAATTCAATATTCTTTTGAATTCCCTTTTCTTTAGCTAATTCTTCTTCTTTTTTTTGTTGCTCTAATACATATAATCTGCTTTTAAGTATTTTTAAAGCTTGTTCTTTATTTTGAATCTGACTTCTTTCATTTTGACAAGTAACAACAATACCAGTTGGGATATGAGTAATTCTAACTGCACTATCTGTTGTATTAACACTTTGCCCTCCGGCCCCTGTTGAACGATATACATCCACTCTAATATCTTTATCATCAATCACTATATTAATAGCATCATCAATCTGTGGTATTACATCTACACTAGCAAACGAAGTATGTCTTCTATTAGAAGAATCAAAAGGAGACAATCTAATCAAGCGATGAACACCCTTTTCCCCCTTCAAATATCCATATGCATAATTTCCTTTTACCAAAATTGCTACACTTTTAAGGCCATCTTCTTCTGACTCTTGATAATCCAAAAGTTCTACTTTATAGTGATGCTTTTCTAAATATCTTAAATACATCCGATAAAGCATATTAGCCCAATCACATGCTTCTCTACCACCGGCTCCAGCATGAATTTCTAAAATACAATTAAAGCTATCATATTTAGAATTAAGTAATAATAAAATACTAATATCAGAAAATTTTTTATCTAAAGCAATATATTCTTTTTCTAGTGTTTCTCTTAACTCTTGATCATTTTCATCATCTAATATTTGTAATAATTCTAAATTACTATTAGTTTGCTCTTTTATTGAGTTTATATTCTCTACAATTTCATTTAATTTTGTTAAACGATTTAAAACATCTTCCGCTTGTTTTTTATCATTCCAAAAATTAGGATCCGCTTGTTTTTCCTGCAATTGCTTTATTTCTTCCTTTTTAGCATCACAGTCAAAGAGACCTCCATATTTCAGAAATTTTTTCTTTTAAAGTTTCATAACACTTCATTAGTTCTTTTTTATCCATATAACCATCCTCCTTTTTATTGTAACAAAATTCTATTAGCTCTACAAATAAATTTTAGGTATAAAGTTCAATTAGTAACATATATTATTAATGGGAAAGGTTCACGATGTTAGTGAAGATTCCCATATATATAGATGGCACTTATCTAAATGGTAAGTGCTTTTTTATTTCATTATTAATCCAATAGGACAGTGATCACTACCAAAAATATCTTTATAAATAACACTGTCTTCTATTTTAGATATATACTCTTTAGATACTAAGAAATAATCAATCCGCCATCCTATATTTCTTTCGCGCACTCCTTTCATATAGCTCCACCAAGTATAAGCATCTTTTGTATCTTTGTGAAAATAACGAAAAGTATCAATAAATCCACTTTCTAATAACTGACTAAATTTATTACGTTCTTCATAAGTGAATCCAGCATTACCAATATTAGCTTTAGCATTTTTTATATCTATTTCTTGATGAGCCACATTAAAATCGCCGCAAATAATAACAGGTTTCTTTTTTTCCAGTTCTTTTACATATTTTAAAAATACTTCTTCATAACGCATTCTAGAATCCATACGTTCTAATCCACGTTTTACATTTGGCACATAAGAATTCACAAGATAAAACTCATCAAATTCTAAAGTAATATTACGACCTTCTTCATCATATTCTTGATCATGGATACCATATTGAATAGAAAGAGGAGAAACACGTGAAAAAATAAGTGTACCAGAATATCCTTTACGATGAGCTGGATACAAATACATCTGATATCCCTTAGGACGAAAATCAAATTGATCTTCTGTTGCCTTTACTTCTTGTATACAAAAAATATCAGCTTTAATTTCCACAAAAAATTCTTTTAATCCTTTTTTTAAACAAGCCCTTATACCAGCTACATTCCAAGATACAATCTTCATATTATTTTTCCTCCTCCTTAAGTTGAAATAAAAATGGTTGAAATGCACTAGGCAAGGCAAAATTATTCTCAATATCTTCTGTAGAATAAAACATATCTTCTGATAAAACTTGTTTCAAAAATATAACATAGGCCTGCATTTGCCATTTTTTATGAGTAAAAACATGTGTATATTGAATACTAGATTTGATACTAGAAACATCACCATATTTACTAGCAATTTTCAAAACTTCTTTTTCATCTTTTATTCCAATCACATTAGGAAATTCATATAAATTATGTAACAAACCTCTTTTTCCACGTTTTTGTATGAATACTTTTTTATTCCAAATAAGCAAAAAGACGGTCATAGGAACTATTTCTTTTGTCTTTTTTTCTGCTTTAGCTGGATATAAAAAATAATTTCCATTTTGATTAGCAAGACACCCTTTTCTTAAGGGACATATCTCACATTTTGGTACACCATTTGGCAAACATATTTTTTCACCTAACTCCATTAATCCCTCATTAAAATCACCACTATCAGAGGGACAAAAAGAAAGCAATTTATCATGAATCATCTTCTTTGTAGAAGGTTTTGAAATATTAGAATCATCATTATAAAATCTAGTAAAAACACGCATTACATTTCCGTCTACAGTTACTTGTTTTTCATTAAAACATATGGAAGCAATAGCACTAGCTGTATAATCACCAATACCAGGTAATTTTATAATTTCTTCATAGGTAGTAGGAAACTTTCCCTCATATTCTTCCATAATTATAATAGCTGCTTTTTTTAAATTATGAGCTCGATTATAATATCCTAATCCTTCCCAAAGTTTTAAAAGCACATCATCTTTAACACATGCTAAAGATGAAATATCAGGTAACTTCTTCATAAATCGTTCATAATAACCTATTACTGCTTCTATTCTTGTTTGTTGTAACATAATCTCTGAAATCCACACATGATATGGTTCTTTATCTTTTCTCCACGGCAACTCCCTTTTATTTTTTTGATACCAATCCAAAATATTTAAAACATACTTCTCCATACTACCTACCACCTAAGTTAGTTCAAGTATATCATAAATAAAATTTTTCTGCTATAATAACTAAAAAAGGAGAGAACATGTATCAAATAGAAAAAAGTCTAAATAAACTTAATCATAACCAGGCAACCTTTTTTCTTGATCCTCGTGAGCAACAAGAATTAATGCAAAAATTAAAAAAGGGAACTTTTCAAATATATAAACCATATCAAGATAGCGAAAAAAATATTTTTTATAAAACCAAGAAACCAAATATTATCCTATATGAAATTAAAACTAAAATACCACTTTTACATAGAGAAATATTAGGTTCTATTTTCTCTTTAAATATTACTAGTGAACTATTCGGTGACATCATAATTACTGATAATCATTATTATATTTATGTCTTAGAAAGAATTGCTCCTTATATCAAAACGAATTTATTAAAAATTAAAAATTCTAAAATAGAACTAGAAGAAGTACCACTATCTACTTTAGCTAATTATCAAAGAGAATATGAAATAATTAACATTATTTGTTCTAGTAATAGAATTGATACTGTTATTGCCAGAATAATTGGAACTAGTAGACCAAATATCATAGAAAAAATAAAGAATAAAGAAGTTACATTAAATTATAAAGTACTAATAAAAAATTCTTATTTATTAAAAGAAAATGACGTCTTTAGTATTAGACGCCATGGAAAATATCAATATATAGGCATTAAAAAAGAAACGAAAAATAAAAACTTTATAATAGAATGTAAAAAGTATAAATAGAGATAGTATTCTTCTTTTGTTTAAAAATTTTCTTTTATAATATATAAAATATCTTCTACTGCCTTATCCATATTAAATCTACCATTTCCAACAGGATAATATACTGCATAAAATTTATATAAAGTATTATGTATTCTTTTTTTGAATAACTTTTTTCTGCATTGTGAAACAGAAATTTTTTCATTTAAAACTAGAGAACTAACTTGATTACCAAACAAAATAGTTACTTTAGGATGAATGATTTCAATCTCTCTTTCAAATAATTTTAAATATTTTTTATAAATACTATCTGGTAACGGTCTTGCATCTAATTGTGTACATTTTCCTAAATTGGTAATAAAATAATTATGTTTTTTTACATTTTGATATACTTCCTGAGCAAATTCTTCAGTCCATTCTTTTCCTTTGATATTTTTTATCTTCTTATAAATATCTTCATCCAAAAGCTGTATTTGATAGAATAAATTCCATATATTTTTAGTACCAATCCATGGAGATTTTATTCCTTTCCATTCTTTAGAGGAGGCAATATTTCTTCCTGTCGGATTCATAAATACAAAACATATATCAGGATGATTAAAAGATCCGCCATAATAAATAGAATCTAATTCTCTAGCACCATATTGATTCTGTAATTTATCATATTCTATTTTTAAATCTTCTAATGTCATAACCAGTCTCCTTAAATTCCTTACTAATAAAGAAATACAAGATTTCTTTTCTTATTTTAGTAATTACCAGTACTTGATAGTAAAGTACTTAAATCATAGAATGTACCATCTGCTTTTTGGGCTAATGTAGTTGCATATCCAGACATAGACGGAGCACTACTTGCTTGCGCATTATAAAGTTTTACTATATCAGTAACTGATGGTATCGCACCATAAGATGAAATAGTATTAGCGTTATTCAAAAGTGCCATACGAATTGGAACATATTCTACTGTACCATCTTCCATTAAGAAGAAAAGAGTATCATTACTGGCATCTTGTCCAAAGCCTCCTAAGAAAACATCTACTATATCTTTTGTAAAATTATTAATAGTAATATCTGTATAAGCATAATTTTCACTAGTAGTCCAACCTAAAGAATATCGATTATTCAAAATGGTTGGATTATAAGAAAATGTAACTGCTCTTTTATTAGTATTTAATGTAATATTAAGTCCTGAAAATGAAGTAAATAATTGATATGTTGTATCACTCGTATTTATACTTTTACTACTGTCAAAAGAAGCAGTATAAGTATTAGATGAATTATCCTGAACTGAATTTTCTGTTGTAGTATCTTCTTCTTGAATCTCTTCTTCTGTTATCACAGACGGATCCTTTTCTTGCATAGGCGCAAATACTTTGTCATACACAATATAAGAAATTGATCCTAATAAAGCAATAATTAAAATAATAATAACTGCAATGGAACTTCCTGATTTTTTTATACTTGTTTCATTCATATGAAATTCCTCCTACCTATCATAGATCATAACTATTTTATAGTCTTATCATATTATTTATAAACTTTCCTGTCAAGTATTTCAACTAGTAGTTTCTTTCTAATCTTTGTTATCAATAATCTTGACTATTTATTTTTTTATGTTATTCTATACCTTACAATGAAGCAAATCAAAAATATTATATTTTAGGAGTAAATAATGCGAGATCAAACTATAAAATTAATGGCACTAATAAAAAAAGGAAAAACATGTAATGAAATATGTTCTATATTAAATATTTCAAATAAACAATTATTTAACAATTTAACTAACTTAAGAAACAAAGGATTATACTATAAGCAAAAATGCTATTCCAATGGGGAGATAATTTATAGGCCTATCACTTCTTTAAATGAAATAAAAAATATTCACAATAGTAATAATACTATTATCACAACACATTATGAAAATCTAATTAAATGCTTAGTAATATCCGATTTACATTTTGGGAACAAGCTAGAAAGATTAGATTTATTAGATAGAGCATTTAACTACTGTATTAAAAATAATATTCATATAATCTTATGCTGTGGGGATATGATTGACGGCTCTTATACTCAAGGAGAACAAAATATTACTGATATTTATCAACAAATAGAACACTTTGTCAAAGATTATCCATTTGATAAAAACATTATAACTTTTGGAGTAGCAGGTGATCATGATTTAACAGGATTAAATAATGGAGCTCAAGATATTATTAGCATATTAAAAAGCTATAGACATGATATTGTAATTGGAGATTATACAAATTCTTGGATACATATTAAGAATGATCAAGTACATTTATTTCATCATACATATTCTGGAATGATAAAAACAGATGAGTCTTCTATTGTTTTCCATGGTCATACCCATAAATTTATGGTGGAAACCAAAAATTTAGCCAATAAAATTCAATTAAATGTGGCAGTTCCTACTTTATCTAATATTATGCAAGATTATCCTTCTGCTCTTGAATTATCTTTACTTTTTAAATGTGGATATATTTATTATGCTTATATTAAACAAATTTTTTTTGGAGAACAAGATTATACTTTAAATGAAATGAAATATAGTATATTAAAAGAAGAAAATATAAAATCTGGTAATATATATAATGAAGAACCTGTCAAAACTATATTACAAAAGAAAATATAGTTATTAATTTTATAATTATCCTAAAATATTAGAATACTTTAATTCTCACATTATCTACTTGCATATAATATCTCACCACTAGTAAATAAAGATAAATTAAAATCATATTAAATTTGTCACAATTTAAAAATATATACTTAGATTCTATAAAATTATTTGACAAAAAAATAGTTATTTCTAACTATTAAAAAATATAAAGATTCATTTTTAAAAGTCAGTAAAAGAACCTTTCAAAAAGGAGTAATAAAATATGGAACAAGCAAAAAAATGGAAATATAATTATATCGATTGTCTAGATTTATCTAATATTACATGGCTTACTTTAACAAAAGAAGAATATGTACAATTCGTACAAGAAAACTACTTTGACGAAGAATTAGAAGAATATGTCACAGATGAAAGCAAAGATGTTCCTTTTGGTCTACACTATGTATGTCCTTTCCAAAATCATACAACAAAATACATATTAGGTGTCGTTTTGAACCGTATTCAAAAACTAACAATTGTAGCAGCTTGTATGTATGTTAACGAATATTATGCATTTCAAGATCAAACAATACCCGCAACTTATATTATTACAGTAGAAACAAATAAATATTTAAGAAATCGTGGATTATATCATGAACTATGTAATGCAATCAGTCATTCTATCGACTATGAAAGGCCTGTCATTTGTAGTGAAGAATCACTTCAAGGTAAAATCTGTCATACATTTCAAACATTAAAAGAAAAGCTAAGAGAAAATGGTTTTTCAAATTTAATTATCAATGACAATGATCTTTTTAAAAATAAAAGACAATACCAAAAAAGATTATTATAAGAGTCTATACAAATAACAATGAATTATATTATATATTTATTTCTACATTAAATCTGGTACTTAGAACCATATATTGAAATACCTCATAAAATCACATCAATATCAATCACTTACTCTAATATTTATTCCATCAACATTTTTATATACACGTTTCTCATTTTTAGAAACTTTTTTCATGATTTCATCCTCTAGATCAAAACCCAACATTTCTGATAATCCCATTAGATAAATAGCAATATCAGCAAGTTCTTCATTTAAATCATCTTTTTTCTTTCTATATGCATCAAATGCTTCTGCTACTTCTCCATATAAAAGACAAAATTCCTTCTCTACATTTGTAGTATTAAATCCTTTATTTATTTTGTTTTGCCAAACATCTTTTTGCAATTGTTTTAAATTCATCTTGTACCTCCATTAAATTTTATAAGTTTCAGTTATACTATTTATAACATTATTAATAGTATCAATTACTTTTTGCTACTTCAGCATGTTCAAGAAATCTCTGTATTTAAAGTATTTATGTTATTTAAGATCTTTGTGACATTGGTAAGAAAAATATTTATAGTGTTATGACTACTATATTTCATTTGAAAACATTGTATGCATCTGTTCATATAATTTATTATAACACATTTTCTATTTAAAATATCAACCACCCTGCACTGAAAGTACAGGGGTTGTTGTGAGGACTGGAACTCCCTCTATGCTAAAGCATACTATTGCTATCATTTACAAATATATCTTCTATTCCATCCTTTTGATTTTCAATATATTCTTCTATAGTTTGTCTAGTTACTTGCCCTACACTCC
>CAJFVY010000053.1 GCA_904420615.1 uncultured Bacilli bacterium
ATTCTTACAAAAGAAAAAAACTGAACAATAAATCTCCATACTTTATGTTCAGTTCTATCTATGGTAAAGATACCATAGAAAAATTAGGTATTAAGGAAATTAATCCTAATGATATTAACTTATCCACCAAATTATTAAAAAAATAAGTTAACTTAAACTATAAGCACCATCACATTATTATCATCAAAAACAAGGTTGCATTTTAAAATTCAAAAAAAATTTCAAAAATTCAGCCTCTTTTCGTTGTGTAATAATTTATGAATGATGATTACGTACATATAATACACCATTTTCTTTGAAATATCCACTGTTTTCAAAGAAAAGTCAAGGGCGAAACAGAGTGAGTGTATTTTACCCTTGACTTTTCACACTTGAGTATAATAAGTTATACAACCAAGACTCCGCCTTGGTTGTTATCTACAATTCACTCAAAAGTTGCATTTAATCTCTCAAAGTTGCATTTACCTTTTCAATTGACCAATAATATATATGCTAAAAAGATTTGAGGATAAGTATTGTATGATGGTTTATTCTGCTTACTATTATAGGCTTTAAAAATATTTTTTAAAGTTATATAAGTATTGTTTTGTTATAAAATTATTTTGCTAAAGTTTCGAAAATAATCATTTTTTGTAATAAATTTCAATATTGACGTTTTCTTATATAAACCCTATAATAAAATTGCTAATATGATGATTTCATATTCATGATTAGAAAGGAAAAATTATGTTAGAATTAAAAAATATTCGCTTTGAGCGTGATAATAAAAAAATTTTAGATGATATTAGTTTAACACTTGATTTAGGAAAATTTTATGTAATTACTGGACCGAATGGAAGTGGAAAATCTACTTTGGCTAAGATTATTATGGGAGTAGAAAAACCAGATTCAGGTCAAGTTTTATTTGATGGAATTGATATTACAAATATGTCTATTGATGATCGAGCTAAATTAGGAATTGGTTTTGCTTTTCAACAACCAGTTCAATTTAAAGGTATTACAGTATATGATATTTTAAAAATTGCCGCTAATAAATCGATTAATAAAAAAGAAGCTTGTGATATTTTATCAAAAGTAGGCTTATGTGCTCATGGTTATGTAGATAGAGAAATTAATAATTCATTATCTGGTGGAGAGCTTAAACGTATTGAAATTGCTTCATTAATAGCTCGTAATCCACGTCTTGCTATTTTTGATGAGCCAGAGGCTGGGATTGACTTATGGAGTTTTCAAAATTTAACTGAAGTATTCAAAGAAATAGGAGAGTCTTCTTGTGGTACGACTCTAGTCATTTCTCATCAAGAAAGAATTTTAAATATAGCTGATAAGATTATTTTAATGAAAGATGGTAAAATATGTGAAATTGGTGATAAAGATGTAATGCTTGATAAAATTTTGAATCGTTCTCTTTGTCCGATGGGAGTTGATTGCTGTGAATAAAGTTGATGATCAATTATTACATGAAGTATTAAATGAAGATGTAAAAACTGCTGATGCCTATAATATTAGGAAAAATGGTAAGAGTATTGATAGAAAAATTAATTCTTATATTAATATTATTCCAAAAGAAGATAGTTCAGGAATTGATGTTTATGTAGAAGAAAATACTCTTTTTGGAATTGTTCATATTCCCGTTATTCTGACGGAAAGTGGTTTAAAGGATGTTGTTTATAATGATTTTCATATTGGTAAAAATGCTAATGTTATTATCTTAGCTGGTTGTGGCATTCATAATGATGAACATCAAGACTCGGAACATGATGGTATTCATCGTTTCTTCTTAGAGGAAGGAGCTAAGGTCAAATATGTTGAAAAGCATTATGGAGAAGGTAAAGGAAAGGGAAAAAGAGTATTAAATCCAATAACAGAAATTACTATGCAAAAAGGTTCTAATATGACTATGGATACAGTTCAAATAGAAGGAGTAGATAGTACTGTTAGAACTACTAAGGCAACTCTTTATGAAGATACTACTTTAGTAATTAATGAAAAAATTTTAACAAATAAAAAACAGTATGCTAAGACTGAATTTGTAGTTGATTTAAATGGAAATAACTCTAGTACCCATGTGGTATCAAGATCTGTAGCAACTGATCATTCTTATCAAGAATTTATTTCTAATATAACTGGTAATGATAAATCTTATGCTCATGTTGAATGTGATGCTATTATCAAAGATCATGGCTCTGTAAAAGCTATTCCAGAAATATATGCTAAAAATGTAGATGCTAATTTAATTCATGAAGCTGCTATTGGTAAAATAGCTGGACAACAACTTATTAAATTAATGTCATTAGGTCTTAGTGAAAAAGAGGCAGAAAAAGTAATTATTGAAGGGTTCTTAAAATAGTGTTAGATAAAATAAATGTTAACTTTCTATATATGGGTTAACATTTATTTTTTTCTTATTTTAATAGTATCATCCTTTGTTAAGTGCCCAATTAATAATGATGAATTGGGATCATGGTTCTTTATAATACTTTTAACTTTTTTTTCATCAAAATTAGCATAACAGTATTTACAAAGATGATTACAGGAATTATAGAATCCGATATCTACCATTTGGACACAGTTACATTTGTTTCCTTTTCTTGCTTTCCAACTAGAATAGGTTTTACCAGTTAGTTTAAAAGCTAACTCATGAGATAAACATTCTCCTTTAATAAAACCATATTCTACCAAATTTTTGTCTTCAAAACATGTTTGAACTGTCATGTCATACTTTTTAGCACTATTACTAAAATTTATTCCAATTTCCTTATAATCATTTTCTGTAAAAGAACGATAATTTAATATACTTTTATTTTGTCTTACATTTTTATAATCATCAAGAAAAGAAATAATAATTTTTTTTACATAACCATTAAGAAGAGAACAAAGTTTATCAAAGGCTTTGATATGATATTCTAATGTATATTGATCACTTATAAAAATAGGATCATACCTGATATATAAATTATCTATTCCTACTATTTCAGATAACTTTTTTATAGCTTTAATTATAACTTTCTTAGAAGGAATATTTGGTTCTATATCTTGTTTATATGGTGTTAGTGTTACATGAAATAATATTGGCTTTTTAATCTCTTTTAAATGATTTAAAATTGGAATAGGATTTTTAGTACAAAATAAAATTAAATCTACATCATCAAAAAAAATTCTACTCACTAAACTCGGATTAAAAGGATTTCTAACATCAATAAATCCTTCATGATAACGATTCATGAACCATTCAGAATAAAAAGCTACAATATCTGTTCTACCACTTACATTTAATATCATACTAACCTTAAAAAGTATTGAATCCTAGTCGATCAATACTTTCCTTTCTATATATCATTATAGTATATATACTAAATTATTGCCAAGATCTTATAAA
>CAJFVY010000054.1 GCA_904420615.1 uncultured Bacilli bacterium
AATTATGGTGGGCTGTTAGGGATTCGAACCCTAGACCCACTGATTAAGAGTCAGTTGCTCTACCAACTGAGCTAACAGCCCATAAAATTAATTTACTCACATAGTATAACATAAATAATTAAAAAAATAAATACCTAAATTTCAGGACTAACATACTTATTGTAACTTCGAACTGAAAAAGTAAATTATAACCTAAAAAGGTTCTTCCAAAAGATTCCGGAAAATGGTGAAAATTTAAGCGAGGTTGGACATTCCTCGCTTTTTTCGTTTTCTTATTGATAATCACTTAAAAATGGAAATTCAGCATAATTTTGAAAATAATCATTTATTCCATCAACTAAATTTATATAGTTATTATAGTTCTCATCAAAATAGCTATTATTTAATAAATTTAAAAAATCTTTATAAACTAATAACACTATCTCTTTATTATCTCTATTGACTAACATAATATTATATAATCTATTAAGTTCATCATTAACAGTTTTAGAACTAGAAATTTTCCCTTCAAGCATTGCAGCTTCTTTGGCTTTTTCAAGACTAATTTGTGAATATTTATGAACTATTTCATTCGCAACAAGATTAATTCTATCTTCTTCTAATAAATTACCATTATATTCGAAATCCATACTATCCTCTTCCTTTTCTATTCATCGTTTGACCATTAGCTCTAATTACATTTTCTGAATCTAAATGAATTGTATCACTTGTCCCCCGTAATACTTCTTTAATAAATGTAGTTCTAATATTATTCATAACTGTTTGCAAACTTCTAGCACCAGTATTTAATTCATATGCTTGTTCAGCAATTAAACCATAAACATCGTCATCTACAACTAATTTTTTTCCTCGTGATTCTATCCATTTTTGAAATCCAACTAGTGGACTAATTGTAGACTCTCTTAATATTTTTTGTAATGAATCTCTACTATAATCATTGGTATGCAAATATGTATTAAATCTACCTACAAGTTCCTTTTCTAGACCAATATTCATTAAATCTTGTGGGGTAATACTGTAATCTTGTTGCTCTTTTGATTGACTTGTTTGGCCAAAGCCAATTGTTTGCTTTCTTTCTGTCTTCTTTGAACGTAAATCAGTTAATGCTCCAAGACATACAAAAGTTAATTTTGATGTATCAAATTCAATTTCAGTCATATCAAATATATTATTGCCAACATAAATATTATATTTTCCTCCGCCTAAAAAATCTAGCAATTGCTGTTGAACGGCTTTCTTCATTTCTAAACCACCACTTCTAGAGTATGCAATTTTATCAAATTCATCAAAAACAATAATTCCTCTTTGTGCTTGTTCTAAGTCCCCATCAGCTTTTCTATATAATTCTTTTAAAACATCTGTAAGATCTCCACCAACATAACCAGTTGAAGAATAATTCGTTATAGAAGATGATATGAAAGGAATTCCTAATTTTTCAGTAATCTCCCTTGTAATTGCAGTTTTCCCAGTACCTGATGGTCCATCCATAAAAATAATTGATCTCTGACCATCAAGAGTATCTTCTCTTTCAGCTAACAATTGATTATTAACTATATTATAAAATAATCCGTCAACGGCCTCTTCTTGACCAATAAATTTCTTTTGGATTTCATCAAGAAATGGCCATACACTATCATCAAATTTAGTTATTTTTTGTTTCTTTTGAACTTGTAGTGGGTTCGAATTCCCTTTTTTCGAACTAGAAAATTTGCCATCTTTAGAAAATTCTTTCATACTAACACTACCATCTTGAAGAGTATAATTTTCCAGTGTATGAAATATAGGATGACGAGAAAAACCAAAAGCACTTCTTGGTATATTATATTTTCTTGCAAAATAATCAAGTATATCTGAACCACTTAATTTAACATATTGTAATGTACTGACTACAACTTCAGGTGTTATAAAATTAATTTCTTTATCAAAATTTCTTTCTCTAATAATACGTATTAAATCTAATTTTAAATTTTTTGCAAAGAATTCTTCATAATTTTTATCTTCTATTGATGTTATATCACTTTCCTTAATATCTATAAAATCAAATAAGTTGTCTAATTTAATATCATCATATTGAGAAAATATTTCCTTTAAATTTCCTTCAATTAAAAATCCTGCTATAAAAAGTGCTAATATTTTCTTATCCAATTTTGTGAATTCATAATCTTTTTCAACATATAAATCTTCAACAGTTTTATGTAAACTTTTATCTTTAATTGTTGAATATATATCCATAGCTTTGTTAAGAAATGATTGCGTTTCTTGACTTAAATCATTATAATTCATATCTAAACCTCCGTATATATCAAAATTATACCAAAAATTAAGTTTTTTGTATATTAATTTGACTTTTTTATATGGCAATCGCATAAAAAATAATATGTAAAAAATGGTACAATATATTTTTTAAGTAAATAAAATCATGTATTCTTATAATATAAGG
>CAJFVY010000055.1 GCA_904420615.1 uncultured Bacilli bacterium
AAATTAAAAGATTTAATTACTAATATGGATGAAGTAAAAAAATATCAAGAATATGCTAAATCTAAGAGTGCTTTTGAACGAACAGAAGTAAATAAAGATAAGACTGGTGTTAAACTTGAGGGAATTACAGTAAAAAATCCAGTTAATGGTAAAATTGTGGATGTATTTATCTCTGATTATGTCATGATGGATTATGGTACGGGCGCCATTATGGCTGTTCCTGCTCATGATGAAAGAGACTATGAGTTTGCTAAAAAATATCATATTGATATTATTCCTGTTATTGAAGGTGGAGACTTATCAAAAGCAGCATATACTGGTGATGGAAAGATGATAAATTCTGATTTTCTAAATGGTTATACCAATAAGAAAGATTCTATTAAAAGAATGCTTGAATATTTAAAGGAAAAAGGAATTGGCAGAAAGAAAATTAATTATCGCCTTCAAGACTGGATTTTCTCAAGACAACGTTTCTGGGGTGAACCTATTCCTATGATTTATTGTGAACATTGTGGATGGCAACCAATGAAGGAAGAAGATTTACCACTATTGCTTCCTGATGTAGCAGAGTATGAACCAACTGATGATGGAGAAAGTCCACTTGCTAAGATAACAGATTGGGTTAACACTATTTGTCCTAAATGTGGTGGATCTGCAAGGCGTGAAACGGACACCATGCCTAACTGGGCAGGATCATCTTGGTATTTCTTACGCTTTATGGATGCTCATAATGATAAAGAATTTGCTTCCATGGATGCAATGAAATATTGGAAAAAAGTAAATTGGTATAATGGAGGTATGGAACATACGGCTAGACATTTACTTTATGCTAGATTTTGGGTACAATTTTTATATAATATAGGACTTGTTCCTAATAAAGAAATGATTGATGTCCGTGTTAGTCATGGAATGGTTCTAGGACCTGATAATCAAAAGATGAGTAAAAGTAAGGGAAATGTCATCAATCCAGACGATATAGTAAAAGAATATGGTGCTGATACTTTACGTACCTATGAAATGTTTATGGGAGATTATCAACAAGATGTTCCATGGAGTACAGATTCTCTAAGAGGATGTAAAAGATTTCTTGATAAGGTAGAAAGATTAAAGGATAAAATGAATGCAAAAGAAGGCTTCACTGATTCCTTAATTGTTTTACAAAATAAGACGATTAGAGACATTGAATCTTCACTTTCTAGAATGAGTTATAATACTTATATTTCAGCATTAATGATTTTAACTAATGCCTATGATGACTTAGAAGAAATTACAAAGGATGATTATCACTTATTATTGACATTACTAAATCCTGTTGCACCTCATATGACCGAGGAATTAAATGAGCAACTAGGATATGAACCACTTTGTATGGCGATATGGCCAACTTATGATGAAAGTAAATTGATTGAACAAGAAAAAGAAATAGCTGTTCAAGTAAATGGTAAAGTACGAGCTACTATTACAATTTCCGTTGATGATAGTGAAGACATCATTAAAGAAAAAGCTATGAATGCCGAAAATGTAATTCGTCATATCAAAGATAAAGAAATTGTTAAAGTTATAGTTATTAAAGGCAAGATTGTTAATATTGTTATTAAATAGAAAAAATCCACAATAATTGTGGATTTTTTGTAAGATTTGACTTTTTTCAGTATCTATAGTATAATATGCAAAACAATGAGGGGGGATTAATATGACTACAGCTAGTAATTTGGAAGAAGCTGGAATAGATCCTGATACATTTGATTTACTTACTACAGCTTTTGAATTATATGAAATTGCTAAATTAGATTATAATGTTTATAGAAAAGATAATGACTTATCTATTCCTAAGAATTTAATTTTACAATATTATAAACGTGTTAAGCCGAATTATAATAATATGCTTTTTAGCTTTAGACGAAAGTATGTTTCTAATGAAATTTTAGTGGAAAAAAATGATTCACATGAAGAAAGACAAGGTTTAAATTTGGTCTATGATTATATTCAGAATTTTAATGTTGAAACTGATCCTTTTAATATATTTATTAATGCTTTACAAATGCATATTTTGTTATATAAACCTTTGGATCAAAAGTGGACAGAAGAAGAACAAGTAGCTAAGGAAGAAGCTATGGCTCTATATGAAGAGGCTAAACGTGAACGTAATTTAAGTAAATTAAGACAGGCTAAAGAATTATTAAATAATAGAAATACAGTTCATTTTGGTGGTACTTTAAGAACTAATTCTGCTGTTTTACATGATTTTGCAGTTGATGTTCCAGATGCTAAAGTAGCCGTCAGGGAATTTAATCAATTTTTATCGCCTGAAAAACGTGCAGAATATGAAAAGCATTTAAATAGTGATGATATTTTTGCTTATATTGATTTTGCTGTTAATGTCACTTCTGATTTAATTGGATTACAACCTTTTACTGATGGTAATAAGAGAACTTTTAGAAGCTTATTAAATCTTATGTTTAAGATGAAAAATTTACCACCAGTTTATATTACTAGAAAAGAAAGAAAAGCATATCATGCAGCTTTGGAGAAGGCATTGGTAGAACACGATTATTCTACTATTGATGGTTTTTATTATTATAAGATTTGTGATTCTATTTATGAGCTTGATTTTAAACCATACTTAGAATCATCTAACAGTGATAAAAAAACACCTATTAAAAATTTGAAAAAAGAATAAACGATAATATTTTATCTTTATATTATAATTCTACAATATCTTTTAACTCTTTTATGTATAATATTTTTGGTGATATTATGAAAGTAAAGATATTTGATTTTGAAGATGAAGGCGATCTCCAACAGGCTATGAATGATTTTTTAAATGACTTGGAGGGAGATGTCATAGATATTAAATATACAGTTAGTTCTTTTCCTAGTGGAGAAGAACAAATTTATTGTTTTTCTAGTATGATTATTTATAATCCTAAATAAAAACAACTACTTATTAGTTGATTTAACTGTTTTAATACCATAATATTTAGGAAAAAAATGTTTAAAAATAATATACATATTTTTATCTATTATATAATCAAATTCTCCAAGCATTTCAATTACATTACCACCAAAATGTTGATAATATTGATATTTTGAAAACAATAAATTTCCTTGATCAGAAGGATTACTTATTTCATATAGATTATAAATCATGTAATGTTTTTCTAACATCTTTTCTATAAAGTAATATTGGATTAAGTAAGAAGTATTTAAAAACTTATACTGTGGAGTTATCTTACTTTGTAAGAGAGTTACTTCATTTTTATCAAGAACAAATAAATAAGTGCCAACAATAATATTATTAGGAATGGTGTCCAATTTCTTTCTTATATTTTGTAATGAATTAATTTTTTGTTCATATATATTATGCTTTTTTGAATAATTATTTTTTATCTTGTTGAAGTATTCTAATTGTACTTCAATCTTTTTTTTAGTTTCCTCAACATTTAATTTAACACTAATGAATTTGATTTTATCTTCTTTAAAGGAAGTTAAAAGGTCTTGATAAAATGGTAATTGATATTCTATAATACCATTTTGTTTATTACCACCTTGAATTAAGGAAATAAAGGTATCTAATTCCTTTTTTGGTACTTCATCAAAATGAAAAGAAAAATAATTTCTAGTATGAATAATTTGTCTTGCTTTAGGAGACATTTCTTTTAAAATTTTATTACTATCTTTATTTCTAAGATCAATTTTGTATAACCATTTTGGTTGAATTGTATTTAGATAATTTTCTTTAAAACCTACATTTTGTAAATTTTGTTTTATATAATCATGAATAAAACTACCAGGAATAGTAGATCCTTTATTATCACGTTTTTGATAAGCCACATTTGGATCAATCTTTAACATAATTCCTTTTTTTTCTTTTATAAATTTAATAATTAGTTCTGTGAATTTTCTTAATAAGTCTTCATTTTTATAATCAATTAAAAAACCTCTTGGCGCATAAAAATATCTTTTTTTAAAAATCGTTTGCTCTTTTGCTAAAAGCATGGTACCAGCAATGATTTGATTTTTTTCTTCTAATACTAAACAATATGTATGAAATCCTTCTCCTTCTTTAAAATGAGCCCAGCAACTACTCTGTTGAAAAGAGGCTTGTGGATGATTAAAAGCAAACGCATCAAATTTAGTTTTGGAAATTTCTTTTAGCTCCATAATTTAAACTTCCCTTCTACTATAATTATACTTGATTCTTTAAAAGTAGGCAAGAATATGATATTATAATATAAGAAAGTGAGGAATAATATGAAAAAAGTCCAAAAGAAAAAACAAATGAAAAAAAATGGTTTTATTAATGGTGCTTTTATTGCTACTCTTGGTATTGTGATAACAAAAATTATTGGAATGCTTTATGTTATTCCTTTTTATGCTATTATTGGTGAAAAAGGGGGAGCTCTTTATGGATATGCATATGTCATATATAATTTATTTCAATCCTTATCCTGTGCGGGAATTCCTAATGCGATTAGTAAGTTAATCAGTGAATATCAAACATTAGGATATTACCAAGCCAAAGAAAGAGCCTTTAAGATTGCAAAAAGATTGGCTCTCATTATGGGAGCTACTGTATTTATTTTATTATTTATCTTCGCTCCTAGTATTGCAACTGCTGTTTTAGGAAATTTGGAAGGTGGCAATACATTAGCTGATGTTACTTTTGTTATTAGGGTAATAGCAACTGCTATTTTAATTGTACCATTTTTAAGTATGTATCGTGGTTATTTAGAAGGCCACAAATTTATTACACCGACTTCTATTTCACAGGTCGTAGAACAAATAGCGCGCGTTTTAGTAATTATTTTAGGATCATATTTTGCTTTACGTGTATTTAATTTAAGTCTAAAAACAGCAGTTGGAATTGCTACTTTTGGTGCTACCGTTGGTGCATTAGTTGCTTATTTCTATCTTCTTGATAAAACAAGAAAAAATAAAGATCAACTTGTTGTAAAAGAAATAAATAAAGATGAACCATATATTAAGACAAAAGAAATTTTAAAAAAAATATTCTGGTATGCTTTACCATTTATCATGATTGATGTTTTTAAGTCAGCTTATGATTTTATTGATATGACTACTATTGTTAAAACATTAGTAAATGATATTGGTTATTCCACAGCTACTGCGGAAAACATGATGAGTGTTATTTCTACTTGGGGAAATAAACTAAATATGATTATTATTTCTATTTCTACTG
This sequence comes from uncultured Bacilli bacterium, assembly GCA_904420615.1. GTDB lineage: Bacteria > Bacillota_I > Bacilli_A > RF39 > UBA660 > Onthousia. The sequence continues at coordinate 5,204 of CAJFVY010000055.1, forward strand.
GTATGATTATTAGTTTGATACCAAATTTAACTGCTAGTTCTGTAAAAGGTCATAAAGAAGATGTACATCAAAAGATAAATCAAACGCTACAAATTTTACTTTTTATATCTCTTCCTATGACATTAGGATTATCTTTTTTAGCAAGACCTGTTTGGGATATCTTCTATGGATCTAGATCTATGTATGGTGCTGAGATTATTTCTTACTTTATTTTTGTTGCTTTAATTATTTCTACTTATACAGCTTTGGTATCTATTGTTCAAGTATTAAAATATTATAAAGAAGTTTTAATTTCTTTAGTTGCAGGAGTATTAATTAAATTAGCTTGTAATGTCTTATTTATGAATTTATTTGCTAAGATGGGATTTTTAGCTATTTATGGTTCTATTACGGCTACTATTTTAGGTTATAGTGTTGGAATTATTTTATGTCTTTACTTCTTACGTAGAAAATGTGGAGTACATTATGGGCCAACGGTCAAGTTATTAGGTAAAATTATTCTAGCTGATATTGCTATGATAGCAGGACTTTATTTCTTATCTTTCATAATACCTATTTATGTTAGTTCACGTATGATAAATATTTTATTAGTTGCTGTTTATACTATAGTTGGAGCTATTATTTACTTTATAGTTAGTTATAAACTAGGATTAATTGATAAAATATTTGGTGATAATTTACTTCAAAAATTAAAAAAACGTTTAAGGAGGAAATAGAATGAATTTTACAGTGATAGGTGAAGAAGAGTTTATAAAATTTAGTCGTAATCATCCATTAATTACATTTATGCAAACAACGAATGTTGGAAAATTACGGCAAAAAAATGGCTGGCATGTAGAATATGTAGGCTTAAAACATCAAAATAAATTGATAGCGGCTACTATGTTATTATCTAAAAAAAGACATTTTAATAAGTATGAGTTTTATGCTATTCGTGGACCTCTTTTAGATTATCATAACGAAGAAATATTAACTTATTTCATGGAAGAGTTAAAAAAATATGTTAAAGAACATAATGGCTATGTATTACGGATTGATCCTTATTTGATGTATAAAGAACGTGATGGTAGCGGTAATCTAGTTCCTAATGGTATTAATAATGAATTTGTTGTTCAAAATCTATTAAAATTAGGATTTCATAAATTAAAAAAAGAAAAAGAAGAACAAGTATCATGGATGTATGTATTAGATATAGAAGGAAAAAATGAAGAAGAAATATTTAAAAATTTTACATCTAGTACAAGAAATAACATTAGAAAAACTTTAAAAAATGGAATTGAAATAAAAGAATTATCAAGAGATGAGTTAGATCAGTTTTATAATATTATGCTTGAGACTGGAAAAAGAAAAGAATTTGATGTTCGCGATTTAGATTATTATCAACGTATGTATGATGCTTTTCATGATAGTAATGAAATTAAATTTTTGGTTACTTCTTTAGATTTATCTAAACATATTGAATTATTAGAAGAAGAAAAGAGGGAAAATCAAACAAAACTAGATAATTTATCTTCTGCTAAGTATAATGAGGGTAAACGTAAAAATATATTGAATGACATTAATAGTCTTGAAAAACGTATTAACAAAGTAAAAAAAATAAAAGAACAAGATGGTGAGAAAATAACTTTATCTGGTTCTATGTTTGTTATGACTCAACCAGAAGTTGTATACTTATCTAGTGGTAATTATTCTAAATATATGATGTTTAATTCTCAATATTTAATTCAATGGGAAATGATTAAATATGCTATTGAACATGGATATAAGAGATATAATTTTTATGGTATTCCTGATAATTTTGATAAAAATGATAAAGATTATGGTATTTATGCTTTTAAAACAGGATTTAATGGTTGTGTAGAACAATTAATAGGTGAATATGTACTACCTACTTCTATTTTTTATTATGTGATTGAAATGATTCATAAGATAAGATCAAAATAAATATAATATATCGTTATAGATGATATTCTAGTATTGGTCTATTCAGTTTGTATTTTTTTCCTTCTTAGTTCTTAATGCTATTATTAGGGACAAATTCTGATTTATCAATTATAAAATGAAAGCAATGGATTAAGATTCCATTGCTTTATTAATTGGTCTAAAACAGCCAATATTATTATTTACCATTTCTTTTAAAAGATGATCTAATTCCTTTGTATTTGCTATTTTTCTAGTATATAGGTGTCCACCTAAAGTATATTTTTGAAATTTAGCAATAGTGGATAAATCATTTGTATTAAAATAATTAAACTGATATTTATCCTTATCTGTTACTTTTGTAACTTTACCATATATAGCTGTATCTTGTTTTTTAAAGATAGTTGATATTATTTCATCATTATTAATAGATAGAGTAAAATTAAGATTATTATTATTACTTTTATCTTTTAATTGTTTATTAATGTAGTTAAGAATATGTAATGCCATTTCAATCATTTCATTTTTTTCATTATTTTTAGTCAATGCTATACAAGCTTCTTCTAAACCACAACAATTTACCGTTAAAATACCATGTTTAAAGACTTTTCTTAATCTATCTGTCTCTTTTATTTTATCTCCATCATGCCAAAGCCCATTATTTAATAAAATAGGAAAATTTTTAGAATTTCTAGAACATTCTAGATCAAAACAAGTTAATAAAGCTTCGGTAGCTAGTTGTAATGCTTGATCTAATTCACTATAAAAGTTTTTCATGTTATTATGGTCTTTTTTTTGACATTTTAAAGCAATACGTGCTAAATCAATAGAGACAGTTGCTAAATTACCTTTACCACCAACTATTTTTTTATCAAGTGTAGTATTATCCTCCATTACTCTTTGACCAAATGGAAAATAACAAGTTTCCTCAGCATATTGATTGAACTTTGTATCAAGAAATACATAATAACAGAAATTACTTGAAAGCGATAAACTTTGATAAGTTTTATATAAATCATAATTAATATCTTTTTCTTGCAAATTAATACCTTTTTTGACTTTGAAGAAAAAATGTATTTTCGGATTTTGAGTTTTAGCTTTCATAATACAATTACTAGCAATTCTTCCTAGTAGGGAAATATCAGTACCAAAATTAATACCAATGCACATAGGATAATTAAAAGAAAAGAAATTTTTTAAAGCTTCTATTGTTAGTTTTTTAGTATCACTTAAACTAGTTTGTATAATAGTATGAAAAGCTAATTCAAGAAATTGATTATTTTGAAATATGCGTGATAGTTCATTTTTATCTATTTCTAAGTCTGTTAAATTATAAATGTATTTAGTAATTTTATCATATGCAATATTTTTATCTAATTGAGTAGTTGTAAAATAAAGATTACTATAGTCTTCTAGAGTTTTCTTAAATTGTTTTAAGATAATGTTTTTAAGGTCTACATCGAAGTGTGGAAAAGTAACATTTCCATGTATTTCAGTAGCTAAAGTTCTTAAAAGATTATTAATTTCAATTAAATAAGAAGTAATAGTAGTTTTTTCTCTTAACTTACTTGCTAATTTAGTATCTAGAGATTCTATTTCTTGTAAGTCTAATTCCATACTATCAATGATAGAAGTTGGAATTGTTTCAATAGAATGAATAAAAATTTGACCATCATCATGAGATCTAATAATTTTATTGTCTAATAGATAAGCTTTTGCGAATTCATAAGAGATAGTATTACCAAATTTTTTTTGAATTTCCCCAGGATTGGCATTAAAGTTACTTTCATCTAGATTGTTTAATCCTAACCGTTCAATAGCTTTTAAGAATTTGTGTTGCTGCTTTACTACAAAAGTTTTTCTTGAAATATTTCGTTGTTCTCTATATACTGAAAAACAATGATATACTTCTTGAAATCCTTTACTTTTTAGAGTTTCTTCAATTATATCTTGAATATTTTCAATGTTAATTGTTTTACGATCTTTATATTCCTTTTTGATAGTATTTAAAACTTGTTCATATATTTTATTTACGTCTTCATCTTTATAAGCAATCTTAGAAGAATTGAATGCTTTTTGTATGGCAATGGCAATTTTTTCTTCTTGAAAGGTCGTTCTTTGTCCACTTCTTTTCACTACAATTAGAGTGTCAAATATTGTCGATTGAGAAGCCATTTTACACATCATCCTTTCTATGATGATTATACTAAAAAAATCTTGTTTTTTCAAGGAAAAGCAAAAGAGTAATAAAAACTCGAACAAAAAAACTTTCTTTAAATTTTGTAATTTTATTATAAAAAAAGCTTTAAAAATAAAGGAAAACTATCATTTTTTATTAAAAATAATCATATGTTTTTTTTGAATAGTTTTTGTGTAAAGCGAATAATAGAAAAAAACAAAAAAACAAAAAACTCTTTACTAAAATATTTTGTGGTTCTATAATGGGATTACACATTAGATAAAAGGAGTATGATTGAAATGGTTAAACAAAAGGAAAAAAATGAGAAAAAAGAAACAGTTGGCTCAAAAAAGAGTAGATATAATAATCCTAAAATCAATATAATAAAAAAGAATGGGACACGCCAACCTTTTGATGGGGAAAAAATAAAAGCTGCTATTGAGAAAAGTGCTGAGCGAGTAATGATTGATTTAACAGATAAAGCTAAAGATGAAGTAGTCAATCTTGTTATTGATATGCTTAAAAATCAGACTAGTGATGCAGAAGTAGCACAAATTCATAATTGTGTAGAAGCAGCTCTTGAACAAGTAAATCCATTGGTAGCTAAGAGTTATCGTGAATATCGTAATTATAAAAATGACTTTGTACATATTTTAGATAAAGTATATAAGAAAGCACAAGCCATTAATTATATTGGTGATAAAGAAAACTCTAATACTGATAGTGCTTTAGTTTCTACTCAAAGAAGTTTAGTATATGGTAATCTAAATAAAGAACTTTATAAGAAATTTTTCTTAACTAAAGCAGAAATAGAAGCTTGTGAGGATGGCTATATCTATATTCATGATATGAGTGCAAGACGTGATACGATGAATTGCTGTTTATGTGATGTGGGAGCTGTTATGAAAGACGGCTTTGAGATGGGAAATCTTTGGTATAATGAGCCAAAAACTCTTGATACAGCTTTTGATGTCATGGGTGATGTTATCATTAATACAGCAGCAATGCAATATGGAGGATTTACTGTTCCTGAAGTCGATACTATTCTTACTCCTTATGCTAAGAAAAGTTATAATAAATTTTATGATGAATATATGGAAATAACAGGTGGAACTGATCCTAAAAAAGCAGAAGAATATGCTTGGAAGAAGACAAGAAGAGAATGTGAGCAAGGATATCAAGGAATTGAATATAAACTAAATAGTGTTGGTTCTTCTCGTGGAGACTATCCTTTCGTAACTTTTACTTTTGGTGTTGAACAAGATCCATATGGACAAATGGTAAGTGAAACAATTTTAAATACTCATAAGAAAGGTCAAGGCAAACCAGGATTTAGAAAACCTACTTTATTCCCTAAACTAGTTTTCTTATATGATAAAGAATTACATGGAGAAGGTAAAAAACTTCATCACATCTTTAATGCCGCACTTGAATGTAGTGCCGCTACGATGTATCCTGATTATTTATCATTATCTGGTGAAGGATATGTACCTGAGATGTATAAAAAATATGGTCGTATTGTTAGCCCAATGGGATGCCGTGCCTTTTTATCTCCTTGGTTTGAAAGAGGCGGAATGGAACCAGCTGATGAAAATGATAAACCTGTATTTATTGGTAGATTTAATATTGGAGCTATTTCTCTTAACTTGCCAATGATTTTAGCCAAAGCTCGTGAAGAACAAAAAGATTTTTATGATGTATTAGATTATTATCTAGAAATGATTAGAAAGGTTCATATTAGAACAAGAGATTATCTAGCTAAGAAAAAAGCTTCTACCAACCCACTTGCCTATTGTGAAGGTGGTTTCTACGGAGGACACTTAAAGCCTAATGAACCAATTGAACCATTATTAAAATCAGCCACTGCATCTTTTGGTATTACAGCATTACAAGAATTACAAGAATTATATAATGGTAAGAGTTTAGTAGAAGATGGTGCTTTTGCACTTGAAGTTATGAAATATATTAATAAGAAGACACAAGAATTTAAAAAAGAAGATGGAATTCTTTATGCAATCTATGGTACACCAGCTGAAAGTTTATGCGGTACACAAGTAGAACAATTTAGAAAGAAATATGGTATTATTAAGGGAGTATCTGATAGAGAATATGTTTCCAATAGTTTCCACTGTGGTGTTTGGGAAGACATTACAGGTATACAAAAACAAGACTTAGAAGGAAGATTCTGGGATTTATTTAGAGGTGGAAGAATTCAATATGTTAGATATAATTTAAATTATAATGATGAGGCTATGAGAACTTATGTAGAAAGAGCCATGGATAAAGGTTTCTATGAAGGAGTTAACTTATCACTTTCTTATTGTAATAATTGTGGCCATGAGGAACTAGATATGGATGTTTGTCCAAAATGTGGTAGTGATGATTTAACTAAAATTGATAGAATGAATGGATATCTTTCTTATTCAAGAGTACATGGTGATACAAGACTTAATAAAGCTAAAATGGCTGAGATTGCAGAAAGGAAATCTATGTAGATGAATAACTATGACAAAGTAAAGAATATTTTAGGTGATAAAATATTAGTAATTGCCATAGAAAAATTTAGTGAATTACAACAACAGCTTACAAAATGTTTACGTGGAAAGATGAATAAAGAACATTTGTTAGAAGAATATGCTGATGTATTGATTTGTTTAGATTGGATTAAGAAGTATTGTAATCTAACTGATGAAGAAATTAATAATTGGAAAGAGAAGAAAAATGAACGAAACAAGAAGAAGATAGAGGAGGGTATTTTTAGATGAAATATCATAATATAACAAAAGCAGATATGTTAAATGGCGAAGGACTAAGGGTAGTTTTGTGGGTTAGTGGTTGTTCTCACAAATGCCCTGGATGTCAAAATGCCCTTACTTGGGATCCTGATGATGGAGTAGAATTTGATGATGCAGCTATAAAAGAGATTTATCATGAACTTGATCAAGATTGGTGTAGTGGTATTACTTTATCAGGAGGAGATCCCCTATTTCTTGGTAATCGTAAAATGATTCGTGATTTAGTTACAAATATAAAAGAATTATATCCTGATAAAACGATTTGGTGTTATACAGGTTATACTTGGGAAGAATTAATGGCACAAAGTGAAGTTGACAAAAATCTAGCAGATATTTTAGGATGCCTTGATGTCCTATTAGATGGCAAATTTATTTTAAGTCAAAAAGAAGACAAATTGCATTATGTTGGAAGTGCTAACCAACGAATTATCGATGTAAAAAAATCACTTGCAGAGGGAAAAGTTATTTTATATATTGATAATAGTAAAATATATGAAGAGGCATGTTTATTAAAACAAAGAATTGCCTGCACTGCGAATAGTTAGGAGAAGTTATGAGAAAAAGAGGATTCGAAATAGTAAAAGGATATGAAGATAAAGATATACATATACCAGTTAGAAAAACAAAGTATTCTGCTGGATATGATGTAGAAGCAGCTGAAGATGTTATTATTCCCCCATTCAAATTTGGTATGAAACCTACTTTAATTCCAACAGGATTAAAAGCTTATTGTGGACCTGACGAATATTTCATCTTAGTAAATCGTAGTAGTGGACCTAAAAAAGGCTTTATTATGAGTAATAGTATTGGTATTGTTGATGCTGATTATTATGGTAATGAAAATAATGATGGACATTTTTACTTTCAATACTATAACTTTAAAGATGAAGATTTAGTTATAAAAAAGGGGGATGTCATTGGTCAAGTAATCTTTCAAAAATATTTAACAGTAGATGATGATCAAGCAGA
>CAJFVY010000056.1 GCA_904420615.1 uncultured Bacilli bacterium
AGTTCATTTGAACATTCTACTTATTTAAAACATGAAGTAGATAATTTTATCATCAAAAAAACATATGTTTGTTTTGTAACGGACAAGGAATATTGTATGGAAAATAATGCGGATGCAGAAGATGAAAATATAGAAATATTAAAAGCAAATGATTCTTGGTTTTCTGAACATAATGGTCGTTGTATCTATGGAACCGGTATTATTAGAACTTATTGTTTTGGAGGCGGATTTTCTAATTTAGAAATTTCTGATTCCGCTATTATTGCTGATCTTTCAAATGGAGAATATTGCTCAGCAAACAATGTATCAAATAGTTCTAGTTGTAATTAGTAAATAAAATTTATTTTTAACTGAAATGATAAAGTAAATTCCACAGTTTTTTGTTTTTTTAAAAAATAGATTTAAAGTTGTGGATTTTTTCTTTTTCATGTAAAACATTGATGAAAGGGTTTAAATAATAAAAAATATTCACGACGAAAAGGTATAAAATGTCTATAATTCTTTTTGAAATTCAGATCCTTATGAATTAATTTAAAATTATTTATAGTTTTTATTTTTAGAAATATAGTTACTCCTTTTATTATTAGTTTTTCATTTTTCAATCAAATGAAAAGAAATTTCTAGCTTTCATTCTCAACTAGTGCTATAATAATATCATAGGGTAATTATAAGAATAAAAAGTGAGGGATAAATATGCAACAGAATGGTAATGAAAATGAAATTGTATATTTACATTTAGACGATATTATTCCAAATCGATTTCAACCAAGACAAGTTTTTGATGAAAAAGCTTTAAAAGAGTTGGCTGTATCAATTAAAGAACATGGAGTAATTCAGCCTATTATAGTAAGAAATATAGGTAATAAATATGAAATTATAGCAGGTGAAAGAAGATATAAAGCTTCTGCTTTAGCAGGACTTACCAAGATACCAGCTATCATTCGCAATTTGGATGATAAAGAAAGTAGTAAAGTTGCTTTATTAGAAAATCTTCAAAGAAAAAATTTAAACCCAATAGAAGAAGCAAAAACTTATCAAAAAATTCTAGAACTTGATCAAATGACGCAAGAAGAACTAGCTAAAACTATGGGGAAGAGTCAAAGTGCTGTTGCAAATAAATTACGTCTTTTAACTTTAACTGATGAAGTTCAAGATGCCCTTTTGAAAGAACAAATATCAGAACGTCATGCAAGAGCTCTTTTAAGTGTTAGCGATAAAGAACGCCAAAAACAATTATTAAAGGAAGTGATTGCGAAAAAGATGACAGTAAGAGAACTAGAAGACATAATTAAACCATCTATGCCAAAAGAAAACAGTAATAGTACTTCACCAAATCTAGCAACTTCATCAGGTTTTTCTCCAGTTATAGAAGAAAAAAATCAATCACCAATCTCTGATAATTCTATTATTCCAGATATAGCTCCTGTAAATAGTAATAATAATTTCAATCAGAGCATTGGAATTGATTATAGTACTCCGCCAAAATTTATTGATTATGGTATAGACGATGATAATACTGAAAAGGTAACGGATTCTACTTTAACTAGTAGTGCAGCAACACCAATTGATATTAATCAATTGAGAGCACAAGCTCAAGATATTAATGTAGAAAAACCAAAAGTTGATATGGAAAGCTTATTGAAAGTTGATAAAAAAGAAGAACCACAAGAGTTTGTCCAACCTAATTCAGGCTTTAAATTTTTTGGTCCAATGGATGATCAAGAGGACTCTAATAAAGAAAATATTCCTATGTCCAGCTCTGCTATGTCATTGGGATCTCAAGTTTCTTCTGATTTAGAAAAAAATCAAACTAGTTCTTCTACTAATAATCATTCTAATAATAATGATTTAAATAAAATGTTTGAGTCAACACCAGTTCCTACTATGAATGCAGAAGCGACTAGCATGGATAATTTGCTATCAGGAATTAATAATAGTTCATCTGAACCTAAAGTTCCTGCTTTAGATACTTTTAATAATCCTTTTGCTAGAAATCCTATTTTTTCAGATGATGTAGCTAAACTAGAGAATAGTAAGGCAGAAGAAGCACAAGAACGACCTAAATATACTTTTAATGAATCATTAGATTTAATTCGTGATGATGTTAAAGCTATTGAACAAAGTGGATTTAAAGTGGATATAGAAGAAATTAACTTTGAGAAAAACTATCAAATAGTGATAAAAATATTAAAAGATGGAAACGAGGCAAAGTAGAGTTATCTACTTTTTTTTCCTAAAAATTGTTTTCATAAAACATTATTTTTGGTACAATAAGAAAGAATAAGTAAAGAAAAGAGTGATAGATATGGGAAAGGTAATTTCATTGGTAAATCAAAAAGGTGGAGTAGGAAAGACAACGACAAGTATCAACCTTTCAGCTGCTCTTTCATTTTTGGGTCGAAGAGTTCTATTAATTGATTTGGATCCACAAGGTAATACAACGACTGGTGTAGGAATTAATAAGGGAGATATAGAATATAGTATTTATGATGTTTTAACAAATAAATGTACTATTGTAGATGCCATGCAAAAAACAAAATATAAACAACTATATGTTCTACCAGCTACTATTAACTTGGCTGGATTAGATATTGAATTGGTTGAAAAAAGTCAAAGTGAACCTAGTTTTGTAAAAGGAGCACAACTTAAAAATCATTTAGCAGATATTAAAGATAAATTTGATTTTATTATTATAGATTGTCCCCCTTCTTTAGGCTTAATTACTACAAATGCTTTAACGGCTAGTGATTCTGTCATTATTCCTGTTCAATGTGAATTTTTTGCTTTAGAAGGTATTATGCAATTACTTAATACAATAAGATTAGCACAAAAACAATTAAACCCTAATCTTGATATTGAAGGAGTATTACTTACTATGTTGGATTCAAGAACGAACTTAGGATTCGAAGTAGTAGAAGATATTCGTAAATTCTTTAAAGAAAAAGTATATAATACTATTATTCCAAGATTGATAAGACTAACGGAAGCACCAAGTCATGGTGAACCTATTATTGTTTATGATCCAAAAAGTAAAGGATCAGAAGCTTATTTGAACTTAGCAAAGGAAGTGATAGAGCGCAATGGAAACTAAAAGAAGAGCGCTAGGTAAGGGTTTGGAAGAATTATTTAACAATGAACAACTAGATATCAGTAAAGTAGAAGAATCTATTGTTTCTACCACACCAAAAGAAGAAATAGTAGAATTACCATTAGATGATTTAAGATCCAATCCTTATCAACCTAGAAAAAATTTTGATCAGCAAGCTTTAGAAGAATTAGCATCTTCCATTAAAGAACATGGAATTATTCAACCAATTATTGTTAAAAAAAGTATTAAGGGTTATGAAATTATAGCAGGTGAAAGAAGAGTAAAAGCCTCTCGTCTAGCGGGTCTAACAACAATTCCTGCTATTATCAAAGATTTTAGTGATGAACAGATGATGGAAATAGCTTTGTTAGAAAACTTACAACGGGAAGATTTAAGCGCAATAGAAGAAGCTATGGCCTATCAACAAATTCAAAATACCTTTCATCTAACTCAAGAGGAATTAGCTAATAAAGTAGGAAAGAGTCGTAGTTATGTTACAAATATGCTAGGATTATTGACTTTACCAGAAGAAGTAAAAGATGCCATCACACTAGGAACACTTAGTATGGGTCATGCTAGAGTATTAAGTAAATTACAGGATAAAGAACAAATCAAAACTTTAGCTAATAAAGTAATAAATGAACAATTAAGTGTTCGAAAATTAGAAGAGTTAACAAATTCTCCAGTTGAATTTGAACGTAAGAAGAATATTGCTCGTCATAAAAATGTGAATCCGGAATATCAATATTTAGAAAATGACTTGTGTGAAAAATTAGGAACTAAAGTTAAAATTAAAGAGAATAAATTAGAAATTAAATTTACTAATATCAATGATTTAAATAGAATTTTAGAAATCATGAAATTAGATAAATAAAAGAGGAAGTGATTTGTGATGCAAGATTTTTTTGAAACAGATATATATAATTATATTTTAACACCAATTATATATATCGCTCTTGCTTATATTGCTTATAAATTAATTACTAATATCATAAATCATGCTTTAAGAGCAAAATCATCTTTAAATAAAAATAAAAAAAGAATTGATACTATTAGAAGTATTATTAAAAATATTATAAAATATATTATTATTATTGTTACTTTATTACTTATTTTAGGATTATATCATGTAGATGTTAATAAGATTTTTGCTGGATTAGGGATAGGAGTAGCTATTTTTTCTTTAGCTTTTCAAGATATTGCTAAGGACTTTTTGGCTGGAATGGCCATTTTGTTAGACGATCAATTTGATATTGGAGATAACGTTTCTATTAATGGCTTTAGGGGTGATGTTGTTGCAATAGGTCTTAGGACCGTAAGAATTAAAGACTATAAAGGAGCAGTATTAATTATTGCTAATCATAGTATTACAGAAGTAATTAATTATAGTTTAAATCCATCTTTAGCTATTATTGATTTACCCGTTAGTTATGATAGTGATTTAAATAAAGTAGAAGAAGTAATCAATAATACTATTGATGTGATTAATAAAACTTATGATCACTTAAAAGGAAAAGTAGAATTATGGGGAATTGAAGAAATGGGAGACTCTGCTCTTATGTATCGTGTAGTAGTAAAAACTACTTCTACTAAAGATTTTGAAATTGAAAGAAAAATGAAAAAAGAGTTTACAATAGCTTTTGAAAAAGCTAAAATAAAGATTCCTTACCCGCAAGTGGAGGTTCATCATGAATAATAATGATCAGTATACTTTAAATACTCACGTTATATTAAAAAAAACACACCCTTGTGGTGGCAATGAATGGGAGATTATTAGACTAGGAGCAGATATTAAAATTAAGTGCTGTACTTGTGGACGAACTGTTTTTATTCCTAGGATAGATTTTAATAAGAGAATAAAAAAAATATTAGAGAAAGAGGATTCGAATGAAAAAGAAAAATAAAAGAAATTTACGATTAAAAAAATTTTATTTTCATCCTATTACAATATTTTTAGTTTTAATTATTGTAACGGTGATTGCGAGTGCTATTCTATCTTTTTTCCAAATGCAAGGTTCTTATAGTACTATTGATGCTACTAATAATACTCTTGATACTACATTAGTAACTGTAGAAAATATGCTATCATTTGATGGTTTAAAATTGATTTTTAGTAATGCTTTACGAAGCTTTTTAAGTTTTGCTCCACTTGGTATGCTTTTAGTAACTTTAATTGGGATTGGTATATCAAAATCAACTGGTTTTCTTGATGTGTTATGTAAGAGAGTATTTAATAAAGTAGATAAGAGAATTATGACTTTTATTATTATTTTCTTAGCTATTATATCTTCTTTAATTAATGATATAGGATACGTGTTATTAATTCCTCTTGCAGCTATTATCTTTCAAGCTAATAATAGAAACCCATATGTTGGTATGATTGCGGCTTTCTGTGGTGTTAGTTTTGGTTATGGAATTTCTATATTTGTTGGTTCTATGGAAGTAAATTTAATTCCATATACAACTATGGCTGCAAGATTAATTGATAGTAATGCCCATATTAGTTTAACTTCTAATTTATTTATCATTATTGGATTTTCTGTTATTTTAGCTATTATTGGTACCTTTATTATAGAAAAGATAATTATTCCTCGTATGGGAAAATATAAAGAAGAGTCCTCTTTTACTAAAACAGAGGAGATGCAAGCTATTGACATAGAAGAAGCAGAACAATTAAAAATAGAGCAAGAAAAGAAAGAAAAAAAAGGCTTACGTCGTGCTTTAATTACAGGTCTTATTATAGTAATTCTCTTTATCTATATGTTAATACCTAATTTACCTTATTCTGGTCTATTATTAGATATGACTGAGGATACTTATTTAGGACAACTATTTGGAGCTAATTCTTATTTTCAAGATGGATTTACTTATATGATAACTTTATTGTTAGTTGCTATGGGATTAGCGTATGGTTTAAGTGCTAAAACTGTAAAAAATGATAAAGAAATAATAGCAGGTTGTAAAGAAATATATGCATCAATGGGAGAAATGATTTTATTACTTTTTGTATCTTCACAGTTTATTAGTATTTTCCGTCAGACTAATATTGGTACAGTGATTTCAAGTTGGTGTGCTGATGCTATAAATAATATTTCTTTTACCGGTATTCCACTTATTATATTTGTTATTATTATGGTTGCAATTGCTAGTCTTTTCTTAACTTCTTCGACAACAAAATGGGAAATATTTTCTCCGATTGTAGTACCTGCATTTATGCAAGCAAATCTTTCTCCACAATTTGCTCAGTTTATTTTTAGAGTAGGAGATTCTATAGCAGCAGGTTTAACTCCATTATTACCAGGATTTATTATTTACTTAGGCTTTTTAAATATGTATAATAAAGACTTAAAGAAACCAATTAGTATTCATAAAGGAATCAGTTATGTATTACCATATTTTGGTATTATGGCCATTAGTTGGATTCTTTTAACAATTGGTTGGTATTTAATTGGTCTTCCTATTGGACCAAATGTTTATCCAACATTATAGTAATAAAAGAAAAGAGGTATTATCATGAGTTTAAAAGCAGGGATAGTAGGTTTACCAAATGTAGGTAAGAGTACTTTGTTTAATGCTATTACTAATCAACATATTTTAGCAGAAAATTATCCATTTGCTACAATTGAACCTAATGTAGGAATTGTAAATGTCGAAGATGAAAGAGTAGACAAGTTAGCTGAGATGTATCAGCCAGCAAAAGTAATTAAAACTAGTTATGAGTTTATTGATATTGCAGGATTAGTAAAAGGAGCTAGTAAAGGTGAAGGCTTAGGTAATAAATTTTTAGCACATATTAGAGAAGTAGATGCTATTTGTGAAGTGGTAAGATGTTTTACTAATGACAATGTCATTCATGTAGATGGAAAAGTGGATCCAATCCGTGATATAGAAACAATCAATTTAGAGCTTATTCTAGCTGATTTGGAAATAGTAAGTAATCGTTTAGAACGCATTGGTAAAAGAGCTAAAACAACTAAGAATAAAGAAGATTTATTAGAATATGAAACTCTTAGTAAAATAAAAGAATCTTTAGAAAAAAATATTCCTATTCGATTACTTTCATTGACAGAAGAAGAACAGTTAGCTATTAAAAGTTTTAACTTCCTTACTAATAAGCCTATTATTTATTTAGCTAATGTAGGAGAAGAAGAACTTGGTAAAGAAGATAATGAATATGTTAAACAAGTAAAACAAAAAGCTGAAGAAGAAAATGCAAGAACCATTGTACTATGTGCTAAAATAGAAGAAGAATTAAGTGAGTTAGATACTGAAGATAAAAAAGAAATGTTAGAAGCTTTAGGGTTAGAAAAAAGTGGATTAGATTCTTTAATTCAAGCAACTTATGACTTATTAGGCTTAGCAACTTACTTTACTGTAGGAAAAGATGAAGTTAGAGCCTGGACATTTAAAAAGGGTATGAATGCCAAGAAATGTGCTGGTATTATTCATACTGACTTTGAAAAAGGTTTTATTAAAGCAGAAGTAATTTCTTATGATGATTTAATAAAATATGGTGATGAAGTAAAGGTTAGAGAAAATGGTAAAGCTAGACTAGAAGGAAAAGATTATATTATGCAAGATGGAGATATTTGTCATTTTAGATTCAATGTGTAAAAAGTCCTAGTAAGGGCTTTTTTTGTTTATAATATTATAAATTTATTTTTTTAAACACTTTTTTTTACTATATACTTTATTAAAATAACATTTACCACAAAGAGGTATATAAGAAATATCTTTACTATTGCCATCTATTTCTACTTCATCGCCATCCATTGTATAATTGCCATTTATAACTCTGGCATTAAATTTAGCTGGTGCTCCACATAAACATAACGAATTACTATCTAATTCTATTATTTCATCTGCTAGGGAAATTAAAGTAGCAGAACCTTCAAAAAGATTACCTTGAAAATTATTTTTTAAGCCAAAGCAAGTTATAGGAATATTAATTTTTTTATTAATTTCCCATAATTCTTCTATTTGTTCTTTTTCTAAAAATTGTGCTTCATCTAATAAAATATGATTACAATACCAAATCTTTTTAATATTTTGCTCAGATAATAATCTTTCACCTGGCTTTAATAAAATATCAACCTTTCTTCTTTCTTTTTGTCTATTTATAATTTCATCATTTCCTTTAGAGTCAATCATTGGTTTAATTAATAAAACATTCTGTCCATTTTCTTCTAAATCATGTATTTTTTGAAAAATTCTAGTAGTTTTTCCTCCCTTCATAGCACTATAATAAAATATCAATTTTTCTTGCATAATAATTACCTCCTTTCTATATCATTATATATTATTTTTTATGTTAGAGCTATAAAATTTAAAGAAAAAAACAGTAGACTTTTTGGTAATTGTTTGTTATACTAACAACGAGTATTTTAAAAGTACTCCTTACCTATTAGTAGGTCTTATGTCCAGAAGGAGGTGGAAAGATGAACAAGTATGAGATTATGTTTATCGTAAAGCCAGATTTAGAAGAATCTGCAATCAAAAAAGAGGCTGATAAACTGAAAAAGGCTTTAACAGAACATAAAGCTAAGATCATTGATGAAAAAGCAATGGGACAACGTGAATTAGCTTATGAGATAAAGAAGTATAAGAATGGTTATTATTTCTTATTTACTCTTGAAGCGTTATCTAATGCAATTGATGAATTTGATCGTTTAGCACGTATTGATGAAAATTTATTACGTCATTTAATTATACGTGTTGAAGATTAAGAAAGAGGAAAGTTTTATGAATAAAGTATTTTTAATTGGACGTTTAACAAGAGATCCAGAATTACGTTATACAGGAAATAATACACCAGTAGCAAGTTTTACTCTTGCAGTTAATCGTACTTATACGAATCAAGCTGGTGAACGTGAAGCTGATTTTATCAATATTGTAGTTTGGAGAAAGCAAGCTGAAAATGTTAAAAACTATGTTCATCAAGGATCACAAGTAGCAGTAGATGGACGCATTCAAGTTCGTAATTATGATGATCAGAATGGTCAAAAAAGATATGTTACTGAAGTAGTTGCTGATAATGTAGAATTTTTAACACCAAAAGGTGGTAGTACAGCAGGAAATAATAGTGCTATCAATAGTCAGTCTGCAAATTTTGGTGGAACTAGCAGTATGTCTGATAATGAACCAACTCCATATGATTTTCCAACTAATAACGATTCAACTGGAACAGACGTTTCTAATAATCCATATGCTGATTTTGGTGCTAGCATTGAAATTAGTGATGATGATTTACCATTTTAAAGGAGGATATATATGGCAGAGTCTTATCGTAAGAAAAAGAAAATATGTCTTATGTGTGCCGGTAAAATTAAGAATGTAACTTATAAAGATGTAGATATATTAAGAAAATATATTAACGAAAAGGGAAAAATTTTACCTCGTCGTGTTACAGGAAATTGTGCCGAACATCAAAGATATATGGCTACACAAATAAAGCGTGCTAGAGCAATTGCTTTATTACCTTATACAAAATAATAATTAATGAAAATATAATAAATGATAGAATTTATTATATTTTTTTCATATTTACTATGTTTTGCTAAAAAAAGAAAAATATTATATAATAGATTATATGAAGGAGGATCTATGAAGATTATAGAAAAGAAGAAAGAATTAAAAGCTATTTTTCGTAAGTCTAAAACAATCTTTATTATGGCTCATAAAGATTTAGATTTGGATGCTCTTGGTAGTTCTATTGGAATGTATTTCTTATTAGAAAGATTAAATAAAAACTGTTATTTAGTAATAGATGATCGTAATCATGAAATGGGAGTGCAGAAAGTATTACAAGAGTTAGAGGGATGTCTTAAAATTATTACTAGTAAGTCTATTGAAGAACATCTATATATTAGACATAAACGTAATCTGTTATTGATTTTAGATACTAATAAGAAAGAGTTAGTACAAAATACTGAAGTTTTAGATTACTTTGATCAAGATCAGATTATGATTATAGATCATCATGATATAGGAGAGACTACCATTGATACACCTTTAACCTTTATTGATACTGAAGCATCTAGTACTTGTGAAATGGTAACTAATCTTTTAGAAAGCTATCATGTAAAATTAGATCCTTATTATTCTACATTATTATTATCGGGAATTGTCTTAGATACAAATAATTTTACTTTAAAAACAGATGGTGATACTTTTTATAGCGCTTATTATTTATCTTGTATGGGAGCAAGCCCTAAAAAAGTACAGTATTTATTGAAACAAGAATTGGAAAATTATAAAGAATTACAAAAAATAATTACTAATGTTGATATTTTAAAAAATAATATTGCAATTTCTAAAGGTGGATCTTATACTATTTATCGCAAAGAAGAATTAGCTAAAGCTGCAGATACACTATTATTTTTTAATAATATAGAATTGTCATTTGTTATTGGTAAAGTTTCAAATAAAACTATTCATATTAGTGGTCGCAGTTTAGGTAAATATAATGTGTCAAAGATTTTAGAAAAGTTAGGTGGTGGCGGTGACGTTATGGGAGGTGCTGCCCAAATAAAAGATTCTACTATTAGTAAAGTAGAACAGAAGTTATTACAAATTATTAAAAATGAGGAGGTATAGCATGAAAGTAATTTTTATAGAAGATGTTAAGAACCAGGGAAAAAAAGGACAAATTAAAGAAGTGAAAACTGGTTATGCTGAAAACTTTTTAATAAAAAAGGGATTAGCCATTCCTGCGAATCAAACAAATTTAACAAAATTAGAACAAGAACAAAAAGAACAAGAAAAATTAATGGCTAAAAAAAGAGAAGAAGCACTTGCTATAAAAGAAAAGATAGAAAAAATAGTTTTAACTTTTAAAGTAAAGACAGGTGATAATGATAAAGTATTTGGTAGTGTTAGTGTTAAACAAATTAAAGATGCACTAAAAAAGGAAGGATATACTATTGAAAAGAATGATATTACTTTAGAAGATAGTTTATCTACTTTAGGATTTCATCATGTTAGTATTACTTTATATAAAGATGTAATTGCTAAGATAAAGGTTCATTTAATAAAATAGGAGGTAATAGGTATGGCCTTAAAACAATTACCTAACAATTTAGAAGCAGAAGAAAGTGTTTTAGGTGCTTGCTTTTTATCTACGAATGCTTTAAATATTGCAGTTGAGAATTTAGATGCTCAAGATTTTTTTGATCAACGACATGCTCAAATATTTCAGGCTCTTAAAAACTTATGTGAACAGAAAGTTCCTGTTGATTTAACTACTATTACAAGTGAATTAACGAAACAGAATGTGCTTTCTTCTGTTGGGGGAGTTGAATATTTAAGTGAAATTATTCAATTTGTACCCACTGCTGCTAATATCGAGTATTATGTTAAAGAAGTAAATGAAACTGCTCTTTTAAGAAGATTAATTGAAACAGCTACAGAAATAGCTAATATAGGATATAATAATGAAGAAAGTGTTTATGATACTCTTGATAAGGCTGAACAACGTATTTTAACAATTGCTAAAAGTCGTAAGAGTAGTGAATTTAAGACAATACAGGATGTATTATTAAAAACACAGGATGATCTTGAAAAATTAGCAGAACAAAAAGGAGAAATTACTGGTATTGGCACTGGTTGGTATGATTTTGATAAACTAACTGCAGGATTACATGAAAATGAAATGATTATCATTGCGGCTCGTCCTGGTATGGGTAAGACAGCTTTTGCACTTAATTTAGCTACTTATGTTACTACTCATAGTGATAAGTCGGTAGCTGTATTTAACTTAGAAATGGGTGCAGAACAATTAGCTATGCGTATTTTATCATCTCTTGGTCAAATAGAAGGTTACAAATTACGAACCGGAAAATTATTAAATCAAGACTGGAAACGATTTAATGAGGCTGTTAGTCAATTAGATGGT
Organism: uncultured Bacilli bacterium; assembly: GCA_904420615.1. Lineage (GTDB taxonomy): Bacteria > Bacillota_I > Bacilli_A > RF39 > UBA660 > Onthousia. Next base: position 11,982 of record CAJFVY010000056.1, read on the forward strand.
GCTAATTTATATATTGATGATACTCCTGGTATTACAATAGGAGAAATTAGAGCAAAGTGTAGAAGATTATCTACTAGTCCTGATGGCCTTGATTTAGTGATTATTGACTACTTACAATTAATTTCAGGTGGTAAAAACTATGGTGCTAATAGACAACAAGAAGTTGCCGATATTTCGAGAAGTCTTAAAACTTTAGCCATGGAATTACACATACCTATTATTGCCTTAGCGCAGTTATCAAGAAGTGTTGAAGGAAGAGAAGATAAACGGCCAATGTTATCGGACTTACGTGAATCAGGTTCTATTGAACAAGATGCTGACTTAGTTGGCTTCTTATACCGAGAAGATTATTATAATAAAGAATCTAAAAAAGATGCTAATAGTATTAGTGAATTTATTATTGCTAAGCATCGTAATGGTCCGCAAGCAACGATTAATTTATTATTTAAAAAGGATACATCTACTTTTTTAAATATGAGTAAAGAAGAAAGGGAGGAATAGCTTAGTGAAAAATATTATTTTTATTATTTCTGCAACAATCATTAGTGCTATTTTATTATTTGTAACACCAACTACTAAAGCTTTAGATCCACAAAATGTCTATAGGGTCTATTTAGCAGGAAAATCGATGGGATTAATTGAAGATGCTGATGCTTTAGAAGAATATATTGATAATGAACAAGAAATGTTAAAGGAAAAATATAATGTTGATAAAGTATATGCTCCTTCTAATTTAACTATTGAAAAAGATATTACTTATAATGAAGCAATTTCTACTCCTAAGCAAATTTACGAAAAAATAAAAGATATTGAACCATTTACTATTAAAGGTTATGCAATTAATATAGGTGGTGTAGATGTACAAACAGAATCAGGCACTGAAACAACAAATGATCAGAATATATATGTTTTAGATAAAGAAGTATTTAATGAAGCAATGGATAATACAATTAGGTCTTTAATTGATAGTGATGTTTATGATAATTATTTAAATAATACACAACCTGAGATTGAAACAACCGGTACAATAGTAGAAGATGTATATATAGAAAATAAAATAGTTATTCAAGAAACAAATATTCCATCTGATGAATATATATATGAAAGTGTAGATGAATTAAGTAAATATTTATTATTTGGTACTCTTGATGAACAAAGACAATATACAGTTCAAGATGGGGATACAATTAGTGATGTAGCCTTCAATAATATGTTATCTACTCAAGAATTTTTGATAGCTAATCCAACTTTAAGTGATGCAAATAGTTTATTATTTACAGGACAACAAGTAACGATTAGTATTATTGATCCACAAATTAGATTAGTAGAGGTAGATCACACTGTTTTTGATCAGGAAATACCATATGAAACAGAAACTCGATATGATAATACCAAGACGGTTGGAACAGTTGAAACTATACAGGAAGGACAAAAAGGGATTAACCGTGTTACTAGTAAAGTATTAAAAGTAAATGGTCAAACAGATAGTTCTGTTATTGATGATAGTGCTACTAAAGTATTAAAAGAACCTGTGAAAGAAATAGTGGTTCGTGGTACTAGACAAAATAATGTTAGTGGTGGAGTCGATTCAGGATTACAAGGAGATACACAGATTGAAGGAACATGGAGATGGCCAACTATGGTTCCATATACCATCAATAGTAGTTATGACTACCGTTGGGGAACATTACATGATGGAGTGGATATTGGTGGAAGTTATGGATCACCAATATATGCAGCAAATAATGGTATTGTAGTGGCATCTACTTATAAATATGATAATGGAGAGTATATTATAGTAAATCATAATAATGGATATTATACAATTTATGCTCATTTAGCAGAACGTTACGTATCAGTTGGTGATACAGTTACTATAGGTCAACAAATAGGAGCAATGGGTCAAAGTGGATTTGCAACAGGTACTCACTTACACTTCGGTTTATTCCGTGGCTTTCCATACTCTAGAGGATCTTATTCCATGAATCCGTTGGTGTTATTCTAATGATTATTAAAGTATTAGCTAGTGGTTCAAAAGGAAATTGCTCCTATTTAGAAATAGCAAATAAGAGGTTTATTATTGATATTGGAATAACTTATAGTCGCTTAACAAAAAACTTAGCAAATATAGGATTAACAATTGATGATATCAATGGCCTCTTTTTGACTCATACCCATAAAGATCATATTTTAGGCCTTGCTGTTTTAGTAAAACATAGTCATTTTCCTATTTATATTAAAGAAGGAATGTATGGTGAAATAGAAGATATTTTACCAAAAGATCGTATTATTTATTATCAAGATGAAATGACTATAGAAAACAAAATTAATCTTTTCGTTATTCCAACCTCACATGATGCACCTGACTCAGTTGGCTTCCTCTTTGATTTTGAAGGACATAATCTTGTATATATTACAGATACAGGTTATATTAATCGTAAGTATTTATCATTACTTAAAGATAAAGAAATTTATTATATGGAAAGTAATCATGATGAAAAAATGCTTATGGATGGTTCATATCCATATCATTTAAAGCAAAGAATTATTGGAGATAAAGGTCACCTTTCTAATGAAGCCGCATCTAATTATTTAGGAAAGTTAATAGGTAAAAATACTAAATATGTAATTCTAGCACATCTTAGTGAACATAATAATACCGAAAGTTTAGCTTATGAAGCATTAAAAAATAAGTTAACTGAAATTTCTTTTGATCCCGCTATTATAATAGCTAAACAAAATGAAGCAAGTGAGAAGGTAGAAGTATAAATGATAAAAATTATTGCGGTTGGAAAAATAAAAGAACAATATTTAAAAGAGGCTATAGAGGAATATAAAAAAAGACTGTCAAAATATACTAAAGTAGAAATTATAGAAGTTGCTAGTAGCAATTTAGATCTTAAAGATAAAAATTTAATGATAGAAGCAAAAAAAATAGAACCCTTATTAACAGCAAAGGATTATATTATTGTTTTAGATATTAATGGTAAGCAAATGACATCTAAAGAGATGGCATCTATGATCGATACAGTATTTCAGAAATATAGTAATATTACCTTTGTAATAGGTGGAAGTGAAGGTTTGTCGGATGAGATTAAGAAAAAAGCTAATATGTCTTTTAGCTTTTCAAAACTTACATTTCCTCATCAATTGTTTAGAGTCATGTTATTAGAACAGATTTATCGGAGTTATAAAATTATGAATAATGAAACATATCATAAATAGAGGTGTAATAAAATGATAGGTAATGATTGGGATCAATATTTAGAAGAAGAATATAGAAAACCATATTTTAATGATTTAATTAATTTTGTGGAGTCAGAATATGAACATAAAATAATTTATCCTAAAAAAAATGAAATTTTTAATGCTTTTAGACATACTAGTTATGAAGATGTAAAAGTGGTTATTTTAGGACAAGATCCATACCATGGAGAGCATCAAGCTCATGGATTATCTTTTTCTGTTCAAAACGGAGTTCCTAAACCACCAAGTTTAAAAAATATTTTTAAAGAATTATATGATGATTTAGGAATTTCTATTACAAATCATAGTAATTTATTACCGTGGGCAGATCAGGGAGTATTATTATTAAACAGTGTCTTAACAGTAGAAAAAGATAAAGCTGCTTCACATCGTGATCGTGGTTGGGAAACTTTTACAGATAAAGTAATTGAAGTATTAAATTATAAAAAAACGCCAGTTGTATTTATCTTATGGGGAAATTATGCTCGTAATAAGAAAAAACTAATAACCAATCCTAATCATTATATTATTGAATCTGCTCATCCCTCACCATTATCTGCTTATCAAGGATTTTTTGGTAGTAAACCATTTTCTAAAACGAATAAATTTTTAGAGTCTAAAGGTTTAACTCCCATTGATTGGCGTATAGATTAATCTGCGTTTTCTTAAATTTTAGAATAGAATAGAAGTTCTATTCTTTTTCTTTTTAATATAATTGGAAAAAAATGGAAAAATATCACAAAAATTGACATTTGAAAGTATAAAAAAACTTTTAAATATTAGGTATTTAAAAGTTGAATGGAGTTTGTTTTTTGAATTTTATATGGTTCTAAATGTTCATAATGGTGAATGGATCTTATAATGTTAGATGGAAATTTATGAGCTAGGAATTCAATCTCAGTAGTTGAATCATTATAGTATTTTAAAGCTGCTCTAAGATCACATTCATTATCATTTAGTTTATCAATTAAAGATATTAATTTTTTTTCATTTAATTTCGTCTCATAAGTTTCAATAATTTTAATGGTTTCATTATGAATATTAGTTAACTCATTAAATAATTCATGATGGTCCATTCGTTTATTCTTTATTCTAGCAATATCAGGTATATTATCATCTACTTTTTTTTCTTCTAAAATAGAAAGTAATTTAGTTAAGATCTCCACTTTTTTTTCTAATAAAATATCAAGGTTATTATCTGCTTCTTTTACTTTTATATATAAAAAAGCGTATTTATTATTATAATAACGATTAATTAGTATAATAGTAATAATTAAAATAGCTAAAGCTATACCAACTCCTATAAATATATATTCCATAGTATCACCATTATCATTATATCAGACTATTGCAAGAAAGTCATCAAAATAAA
>CAJFVY010000057.1 GCA_904420615.1 uncultured Bacilli bacterium
ATTCCATAATGGTGATTTATAAATTTTACAAAATTATTATCTGTAAAATGATCAATAGGAAATGTTTGAAAGGCATCTCTATAGTTAATTAAATCTTGTATAGTTAATTCCCTTTTGAAAAATCTTTCTTTAACTTCATCTGGTACTTTAGTATTTATTAAAAATATATCTTTATTTTCTTCTATAAATGATGAAGGAATTTTTTGAGGATTCATGCTCTTATTAGAAGTTAAAATTAATTGTCTTACATAGTTAAAACAAACATTTTTAATATTATTTACATTAGTATTATTTAATTGTGATATTAGCTTTTTAAGATCACTTGATGGCGTGTAGTTAATATAACCATAATCTAGGTAGCGTAAAATTTGGTTAACTTCTTTTAATTCTTGTGGAGAGTAATTATAAAACTGAATAGCTTTATCTATCCCTAAATATTTAATTATGTATTCATTTTCTAAATGATCATAGTATTCCGAAGATATACTAGAACTATCCCTTAAAGAGTCTAAGCTTACATTTAAATGTTGCGTAACATTTTTTTGTTTTAACTCATCTAATTGGCTTGATGATAAACTAGCTAGATCTTCTAGAGTTAATGAACGATTATAGTATTTGTCTTTGAATTCATTACTAAAAGCATCCGATAAAAATATGTTAGAATTGTTTTTTATGGTTTGTTCATCAAATTCCTTAGGATTAAGATATATAGCAAATATTTTATCTAAATTTTTAACATTACAGCCTTTGAAATTACCATTTCCATCATAATCAACTAAAGCAAAATCTATATTAGCTTTTGTTTTAGAAAAATCTGCTGCATGTGTATTATCAGAATATATTGGATACTCATTCCATTCTTCAAAGGGGATATCACTTAAATCATAACTTAGTAGACGATCTTGAAGTGTTGATATTTGTTCTGCTAACTTTTCTTCAATTGTATCATTATCTTCATTCTCATACTGTTCATATAGTCCCATTATTTGATTTTTAATTTGGCGAAATTGTTCAACTGTTAATTTTTCTCTCATATATATACCTCTTACTTAGCTTTCTTACTATTAAGCTATACTTATTATCAATAACATTGTACTAAATATCTAATGAAAAGTCATTAACTTTTAAATAACGATTATATTGCTATAAAATCTCTTATATTCATATTTCAAACTTATGTAAAACAAAATTAACAATAAATGTATCAAAATATATACGATGAGCATGAATGATTAAAAGAGAATACCATGAGAAAATTTGGAAATTCCGAACTTTCTACTAAGCCAACAAATTATGATAATTGGGACAGGATAATTGTTATTGGTTTTCATGTGAAACTTAGTTGGGTACTAAATTTAAGATGGTCAATTGAAAAAGTAAATATGGCATATACTAATTTTATGAGTTACATTTATTTGTAGAATTCAGAAATTTCAATTTTTATGCAAAATAAAGTATGAAAATCAGGTTTATTTTGATGAACTTCAATATATATGCTAGAATATAAGCCAATTTCAACTAAGAAAAACGCATTACATCTCCTATTCAAAGACTTTAAGAATAATAAAGTGGTGTTTTTAATGAAAAAAATAACTGAATTTACAATGAATGAAGTTATGATTATAATAAAAATAGTGAAAAGGAAAAATTAGTAATAAGCATATGAATATTAAAGTAATTGAAGAAAAGGAAATTAATAGTGATTTTGTTATTATTATTTCTATCATAATGTAAGGAGGATGATTCGATTGGAACATAATGATGTAATAGAGAATAGTATTTTAATATACGAGTCAGATGATAATATTAAAGTTGAGGTTGTCTTAGAAGAGGAAAATGTTTGGCTTACTCAAGAGCAAATAAGTAAATTATATAATAAGGCTAAATCTACAATTAACGAACATATAAAGAATATATTTGATGAAAAGGAATTAGATAAAGACGCAGTTGTTCGGAAATTCCGAACAACTGCAAAAGATGGTAAATCATATAATGTTAATTATTATAATTTAGATATGATAATTGCTATTGGTTTTCGTGTGAAATCTAGTCAGGGTACTAAATTTAGAATTTGGGCTAATGAAAAATTAAAAGAATACTTAGTAAAAGGATATAATCTAAATGTAGAAAGATTTAAAAATAATGGTAATGATCCTTACTTTGATGAACTTCTTGATAAAATAAGAGACATAAGATCAAGTGAAAAAGTTTTCTGGAGAAAAATATTAGACATATATGCAACTTCAATTGATTATAATCCGAAAAAAGAAATTACAATTAACTTTTTCAAGACAGTTCAAAATAAAATGCATTATGCTGTTTCAAATAATACTGCTGCTGAAATAGTTTATAATAGGGTTGATAGTAAAAAGGATAATATAGGACTAACAAGCTTTAAAGGAGATATACCTACTAGAAAAGAAACAGAAATTGCAAAAAACTATTTAACATACGAAGAATTACAGGTTTTAAACCGATTGGTGTCTGCATATCTTGATATTGCTGAAATAAATGCGTTAAAGAGAAAAGCAATGACTATGAAAAATTGGATTCATGAATTAGACCGTTTTTTAAAAATGACACATAATGATATATTACATACGAAAGGAACCGTTTCACATGAGGAAGCCTTAAAAAAAGCTCATGCGGAGTATGATAAATATATGCAAAATCATTTAACTAGGGCTGAGAAGGATTATTTAGAAATTATGAATATAGAACTTAATGAAATAGAAAATAATAATTAATGATATTGGGTTAAATATATGAAAGAATGGAAATAAAAATGAGAATTATTTTTAAAACTGAATAAATACAAAATTTACAAGACAATGACAAAAGAAAAAGGTAATTTGTAGATACTTTTGTATTATCAGAGTATGAAAAATATAGAATTAAACAAGATCAAAATTATTTATCTGGTTTTGATGAGTTAATTCGCTTTAGTAAGAGAAAAGAAGCAAATAACTAAGGTATTAAAATGAAAAAGATAATTGGCATTATGGAGCCCAATAATGCTATAGAAACAAATCTAAAAGATACTTAAGAAATTGGGAAATGGATTTACTGTTTTGACTGGTAGCTTAAATGTAGGCGTTGTGCAAGATGAAAATGAATTAGACATCTTGCGAAACTAAATTAAAGTCCAAAATTATAAAGAGAACAAATAAAACAAGCACGTGAAATAAAGGTATCAATACA
>CAJFVY010000058.1 GCA_904420615.1 uncultured Bacilli bacterium
CATATTTATGGCGAGATAGCTCAGTTGGCTAGAGCGCTCGGTTCATACCCGAAAGGTCGAGGGTTCGACTCCCCCTCTCGCTACCAATTTTGTTTATTTTACTAGGTTTTAAGCCTAGTTTTTTATTGAGAATAATCTTTAATAGGTATATTTCCATCTTTTTTTATTTTAGGAATAAATGATATAATTATCTAAGCAAAGCAATAGTAATTTGTGGAGGTGAAAAGATTTATGAATCCATTTACAATTGGAATTATTATTTTTATATTATCTTTTGTGCTTCAATTATTACTAATTATAAAAAAAGAAAAAAATTTAAAATCTGATGCTGATATTAATGAGAAGATAAATATTAAAAATCAATCCAAGAAAAATATAAAAATATTTGGTAAAATACTAATAGCCATAATTCTATCTTTCTTTTTAAGTATTATTGGCTTTTATATTAGTGCAATTATATTTTTAGGGACGAATTTATCAGTATAATAAAAATTGTTTAAGTATATTTTAAATGTATTGATATTATAATAATCATTTTATAAATTTTCCTTGATACTAGAAAATAAGTCGTATAAATTACACCCTAATTGTTTATCCATATACACTTTAAGTTTATATGTTTCTTTCACATGATATTGTGTATTTGAATATGCACCCTACGTATAATAATATCAATTAATCTCTTATCAACAGTCATAGGAACAGTAGTACACATCAAATCACATAAATTTATTATTTTTTCATAAATAGTATATTTATGCTTTTTAATGAATTCTGTCCTAAAAGGAATATCTCTTGGTATACCGCCTGCTGTACACATCACATCATTATTTAAATAAGAATGAGTTAAACAAATATTAGCATATTCTAAATCATACCCTAATTCTTTTATATACTTATAACCATTCATTACATGATCCTTAAAATCAGCAACTCCTTTTCCAATATCATGTATATAACCAAGAGCCTTTGCTTTGTCTTGATCTAATCCCAAATGCTCTGCAATTACTCCTGCTGTATTGCCAACACAAAGTGAATGATCAATAAAATAAGTATCCTCCACTTTATCTCTAAAAGACTCAAGCAATTCTTTTGCTTTTTCACTTGTTAATTTCATTTTATTTCACCAACCTTTTTTCATAGATAAATCCCATTTCAGATGGTATATTACCAAGTTTTCCTTTTTCTTCATTATGAATCAACTTCTCATATATTTTATTACAATCTAATTTTTCATAAAATTGATAATTACATGATTCATCTGTTAGTATTTGTAAATTTTTCATCTGATCCTTACTAGCTAAATCAAATACCTTTGTTAACAATTTTTTCCCTATTTGTTTTCCTCTATAAGCTGCATCTACAATAAGAATTGTAACTTCACCATCAAAATATCCTTCTAATTCTTTGGGTAAATAATTATAGTTTTTATTATATTGAAACAATATGCTTTTTTATCCTTTACAAGAGGACTATAAATTAAAATATTCTCTAAAATGCTATAAAACTTTTTTCTAAAAAGGTGTTTTTTAGAAGACCATTTCGTATAGCCAGATACTCCTATCACCTTATCATCTTGTGTTTCTATCACTAGCTGTTCTACTTCGCTTAATAAACTTAATCAATAGATCCAGGCACAAGTTTTCCCTTTAGAACGTGATGACTTCTTACCTAAATCCCATTCTTCATAAAGCATATTTACAATTTGTTTATAATATTTCAATTTCATTTTCTTCACCTAATTTCTGAAATAAATCCATATATATTTTATTGGTATCCAAATCATTCACTACTATGACAAGATGCCTATTCTCATTATTTCTACTCCTTTATCTTTCATATCAAAACTATTATAACATAATAATTTTTTTAATAAAAATAATTAGATAAAGTATACTTTTATATTGTCAGCCCTAAAAAAATCTACTATAATCAAGACATATGAAAGAAGGAGTATTATGAAATTAATTATCAAGAATTTAACTAAAAGCTTTGATACCAAAAAGGTATTACAAAATATTAATTTTACTTTTGAAAAAGGAAAAATATATGGTTTATTGGGACGTAATGGTGCTGGTAAAACAACATTTTTTAATTGTTTAAATGAAGATCTTGAGGTTGATAGTGGAGAATTTTACATTGAAGATAAAGAAAAACGAGAACTAGATTATGATGATATTGGTTATGTTCTTTCTACTCCCAATGTACCAGAGTTTTTAACTGGTAGAGAATTTTTGAAATTTTTTATTGATATTAATGAAGATAAAATTAAAAATAAGAAAACAATTGATGAATATTTTGATTTTATGAAAATCGACACAGAAGATCGTGATAAATTATTAAAAGATTATTCTCATGGTATGAAAAATAAAATGCAAATGCTCGTAAATATTATTGCAAATCCTAATATCTTATTACTTGATGAACCATTAACTTCTTTTGATGTAGTAGTAGCAGAAGAAATGAAAGAAATGCTTAAGAGTATTAAGAAAGATCATATTATTATCTTCTCTACTCACATTATGGAATTAGCATTAGATCTATGTGATGAAATTGTAATTTTAAATCATGGTACCTTAGAACTAATTGATCATACTAATCTAAATACTAAGCAAATGAAAAATAAAATTATAGAAGCTTTAAAGGAGGAATAAAGATGATTCAGGCATTTATAACATCCTTTAAATTAAAGAATACTTATCGAGTTAATACCATTATTTACTCTATTCGAGAATTTCCTTTTATCAAGAATATTCTCCCTAATACCCTATATCGTAATAAGGGATTAAAAATCTTTGGTAATATTATTAGTATTTTAATAGAAATTATTGGTACTTTTCTTGGTAAAATTCTTTTCTTATTATCTTTAATAGCATCTATTTTTATATTTTATAATAACTTTAATTGTGATTATTTTATTCATATCTTTACTCTTCTTTCAATAGGTGGTGGCTTATTAAATACATATTTATTTAATCCTACAAAAGATAAATATTATGCTTTGATCTTAATGAATATGGATGCTAGAAAGTATACATTATCAAACTACTTCTATTCTCTTTTAAAAGTGCTTATTGGTTATCTTCCTTTTATGATCCTACTTTCTTTTTTTATGGACCTACCACTTTATATAGCATTACTTCTACCTATTTATGTAGTTATGATTAAAATGATTGTTGTTAATTTTTCTCTTTATGATTATAAAAAAAATAAAAAAGCTACTAATGAAAATATACCTACGAAAATAGTATGGATTGGAATTATTATCTTGTTAGCTTTAAGTTATGGCCTACCATATATATCATTTATAATCAATTCTTATATCTTTACTTTTATCTTTATTATTAGTCTAATATTAGGTATATATAGTTTTATTAAGATTTATACTTTTAAAGATTATAAGAAAATGTACCGTGAAATTTTGACTAGTCCTAGTATGAATGCAATTAAGAAGAATAATACTGAAATAGTAAAAGAAAATGTCTTAAAACAAATAGAGTATAAAGATAATACTACTTCTAATAAAAAGGGATTTGCTTATTTACAAGAATTATTTGTCAAAAGACATAGTAAAATACTAACAAAATCAGCAAAAAAACAAACAATTGTCCTTCTAATTATCTTGGCAATTGCCATCATTAGTATTGAATTAAATAGTGAACTAAATAATAGTATTAATAAAATATTATTAACTTATCTTCCCTACTTTGTCTTTATTATGTATTTATTAAATAGAGGTACTACTATTACACAGGCAATGTTTATGAACTGTGATCATAGTCTTCTTACCTATCGTTTTTATAGAACACCAAGTGTTATCCTAGGTATGTTTAAAGAACGACTTAAGACTCTTATTTCTATTAATTTATTACCGGCAAGTATTATCGCTATTGGATTACCTTTATTATTATTTCTAACTGGTGGTACGGATAATTATTTCAATTATATCATTCTATTTATTTCTATTATTGCTATGAGTATTTTCTTTTCTATTCACTATTTAGTAATGTATTACTTACTTCAACCATATACAGTTAATACTGAAATAAAAAGTAGTACTTATCGTGTAGTACAAGCTTTGACTTATTTTATCTGTTATTACATGATTAATCTAAGATTACCTACTTTCTACTTTGGACTTTTAATGACTTTATTTTGTATTATCTACTCCATTATTGCCCTTATTTTAGCTTATAAATTGGCACCTAAGACTTTCAAATTAAGAATATAAAACAAAAGAGCTGATTTACTAGCTCTTTTGTTTTATATAAATTTTATTAGAAGGCAAACTTTCTTTATCCATATTTCTTTCTTTCAAAGAAGCAATTAGCGAAGAAAAATCGTATATTCCTTTCTTTTCCTCTTCTTTATTAAGTGCTGTTGATACTGTCATATAATCAATAGCTGTTTTATAGTCTTTCAAATGATAAAAAGATAATCCTAATTTAGCATATACATAGGTTCTAGGCCTTTCTAATTGTAATAACTCTTTATAATTTTCAATACAAGATTCATAGTAACCATCTCGATATGCTTTCCTGCCAGCTTCTGCTATTTCACCAGCTCTCATATTTTTTTTCCTTGGTGGTTTAAAGCGAAGTGCTATTTGTTGTTCTTCATTATTTAGATCAAAAGCAACAATATCTTCTATACCTTTTACAATAGTAAAAAAGTTTTGTCTTTCCTCATTATCCTTAGGTTTCAATAAAACAAGTCCTTTATCATATACGGTAGCAAGATTTTTATTTACGAATGCAAGATCTTTTGCATAACTTTCCTCTTGTTCTTTTTTAGCTATTAATTTTTTAGCATTATTTAAAAATTGATCTAAGTTATCCTGTTTTACTGGTGAAGATGCAATAATATTAAAATAATAATTAACTAATTTTGAATTTCCTTGGTAATAAGCAGCATAAAAGTCTTCTGTATATTCGCTTGGATCAAAAACATAAGTATTATCCGTAAGAGAATTAAGTACCATAGTGACTTCTTTGAATTGATAATCTTTCTTTTCTAATGCTAGACCAATTAAATTGTAAATTAATGCTTGATACTCACTTCTTTTAATACTTACCAAATACTCATTTAATCTGTGAAATACTAATGCATCTTTTGTATCTTTTAAAGAAGCAATAATATTCTTTACTTCATCACTAATTTGTTTTACTTCTACATCATTTTGATTTCTTTTATTAATAGTGGCCTTAATATCTTCTAAAACTATTCTGATGGCACTTTTATTTTCATATTGATGAACTTTCGCATATTTTTCTGCTAATAAAAGAGCTTTCTCATAATTTTTTCCTTCTATTGCCTCAAATAAATTATCTGTATCTATTATTTCCTTTTTTGGAACAGTATGAGTATGTTTTATCATCAAAAGATCATCTATTAATTCCAAAAGATGAGAATCTCCAACAGTTAATGGATGTCTTAGTTCTTCTTTTTCTAAAATTTTTTTTACACCTATATAATCTTTTACACGTAATAAATCAGATATTTGAGCTTTTATTATTAATTGTAATTCTATAGCTTGATTAATTAAAATTCTACTAATAATATCCCGAGATTTTATGTGATCTTGCGTTTCCGTAAATTGCTTCAATTGTTTGGATGCCAAAAGAAATTTCTGTTTCCATGCAGAAAAACGAATATTACTTTGAGAACTATAATTTATATTTTCTACCACTAAAAAATCTGAAATAGTAAATTCTTTTACCTTTCTTTGATATTTTAAAGGAATTTGAGTAATCATATTTAATAAATATAAATAAAAATTACAGTCTTTTTTATAATATATATTATCTGTTTTATATAGAGTATCAAAATAAAAAAAAGCTTGTTGATAGTTTCTTTGTTTAACTGATTTGATAAATAACTGAAAGTGAGCCTTTTGATAGTTAGGATCAATTGTTAAACACTTCTCAAAGCATGTATAGGCTGCTCCCATTTGTCTTTCTTTCAATAATTCTTTTCCACGCTCATATAACTCATCTACAGATGTTTTCTCTTCATTTAGCATATATATTCCTTCCTTCATTACTGTAATAAATTTTGGAATATATTATACCACTTTTTCTTTTATATGACAAACATTACTCAGTAGTATTATTCTTGTTGTATTCTGAAACTATTTTAATCTTTTGCTTATTTTCCTTTATTCCCTTATCTAATTCATCCTTAGTTTTATCAAAATCTTTATAATAATCAAATATAGTATCTTTCGTCTTAATAATTTTCTCTAAAGCTTTTTCTAATGATGATTGATTTCCAAACTGTTCTATTTTACTTTTTAATATTTGTTCTAAGTCTTCTATTTTAGTTAAATTATCATCTAAATGATCTAAAAGGTCTTCAACATCATCTAAACTCTCTTCTAATTCTTTTTGATAATCTTGATATACCGCTTCATAATAAGCGATATTTTTATTAGGATTAATCAAATATTCTAAGTCTTTTAAAATCATATAAGAAGAAACAAAAGTAATAGCAAGAGGAGTTGCTATTTTTACTTTGTTCATTAAAGATAAGTAAAGAAGAGAAAATAAAGCTAATTTTTTAGTATCAATATTTTTTTCTTTCACTGGTTTATATATAATATCTTCATGAACATTATCTAATAAAGCCTGCCACTCTTTTGTTAAACTTTCTCCTTCTTTTATAACATTATTTAATTCAAGATCAATATCATCTAGCTCATCTACTTCTATATTATCATCTTCACATATAGCTGAAATAATGCTATAATCTTTTTCATTTAATTCTTTTTCCATTCATCATCACATTTGTTATTATAAGCGAAAGATTGAAAAAAGCCAATATACTTTTACAAATAAAGCTTGAGAAAAAGGAGCTGTAATAATAAAAGGAGAATGTTTAGCTTCACAAAACTTCACTACTTTATCAGAAAGAGAATCGTAATTTGTCTTTTCAGTTAAATTGAAAAATAGTTTTTGATAATTACTCATGGTAAAAGCCTTCTTAGTTAGAATTAACTTATCTTGAAACTTATTATCAATCATTACCTCATTAAAGCCTGTTTTATAGGAGCCAGGTAAAATAACAGATACTGATACAGGAATCTTTTGATACCACAATTCATAGCGTAGAGTTTTAGAAAGTGTATAAAGGTTCATTTTACTACTCGTATAACTAGCAAGATAAGGAAATGGTAAAAATGCTGCAAGAGAACTAGTAATAAATATTTTTCCTTTTTTATTATATTCTAAACAGAATTGTAAATATTTTTTTATTATTTTTAAATTGTCTATTACATTTACTTCATAATTATTGCGAAATCGATTAATACCTATTTCTAAAATACTTCCTCCTTCCCCTATTCCAGCTTGTAATATAATACAATCTAAATCATCAAATACTTCAAAATCATCATCTAAATTTATGATTCTAGGAAATAAAATAATCTTATCTTGCTTACTTTTTTCTTCTAATAATTTTAATTGCTTTTTATTTTTAACACCAGCATACACAATATGTCCTCTTTTTGAAAATTTTTTGGCATAATAATATCCTAAACCACTAAGAGTACCTGTTATTAATATCTTCAAATCTATCACCCATTTTATTTTGGCTAAAAATGAGTAAATCATACAAAAAAAGATCTTGAAAATCAAGATCTTTTACTTAGTAGTTTTTAAAATTAATTTGTTTTTCTTAATTTTAACCAGAAAGTAGTACCAGCTATACCAAGAGTTCCAATAACAGCAATAATTACATAAGTAAGTATACCATCACTAGTCTCAGGATTTTCTACTGTTTCAGTAGTATCTGTAGGAACATCACTTACTGGATCTCCAACAACATAGTTTCCATTCCCATCTTGGCCTAATACTACATCTTCATTAACATATTCTGATACATCACTACTAAATGTTCCACCACTAATAAAACCTGTTCCTTCATATGTACTAGCTAATACGCTTGCTTTATCAGTAGCACCAATAAAGTTACCACCAACGATAGATAAATCATTTACATAAGAAGTAGCTGCTGCTTTGTTACCATCTTCATCTTCAGCAATTCCTTCATAGAAAGCATTTCCATTTACACTTTCTAAAATACCACCAGCAATAACTATTGTAGTACCATCAGGATATTCATCATTACTTGTAATACTAACTGCAGCACCAGTATCTTCTGTACCATCATTTCTTGCTAATGGAACTTCACGATATACTCCATTTCCTGTAATTTTTCCACCATTAATAGAAACAATACCTTCCTTAATAGCAACTCCAGTTTCACCAATTAATGTAGGTCCAGTACCATCAGCTTTACCAATGATTAAAGTACCAAATTGGCTATGGTTAATAGCTACAGCATCTCCTCCTACTTCAGCTTGACCATCTTGATCAGCTGCCGTAATCGTTCCGCCATAAATAGCAATAGTAGTATTTTCTGTGCCGTCTGTTGTAGACTGAATAATTCCAGAACCAACTGCTGTGACATTACCATCATTCATAGTTAGAACTGTCATTCCTTCTTCACCATTACCATAAAGTCTAATACCATTATAACCACTGATATTTCCTCCATTAATAGTTACTTGATTACCAGCAGCATTATCACTACCTAAATTAATAGCTGCTGAATTTTTTACACTAATAGGAGCAATAATATTACCATCATTTACTTCTAATGAAGTAGCACCTTTTACATTATTTCCCCATAGCATAATAGTTCTTGAACCATTTGATTGAACAGTACCACCATTCATAATTACTTTAGCCACATCATCTGTAGCAAGAGGATTAATTTGAATAGCACGATCTGCACTTGAAATAGTAACACTATCAATAGTCAAAGTACCATTTGTTACTAAAACTCCACGTACTGTGTTGGTAATCGTTCCAGGTGTACTTGAACTATCTGTAATAGCAAATTTTTTACTACTATCTGTACCATTAAAATCGAAAACATATCGATCAACAGCACCTGTAATTGTGTTACCATTCAAATCAATTGTAACAGAATCATCAACAGTAATAGTACTAGTTACTTCAAAGCTTCCTGTTAATTGAATCACTGTACCATCTGTTGCTTCGTTAATAGCAGTTTCTAACGCTTCACTAGAATCAACTGGTGCTGCCTGAACCATAATTGGTAATCCTAGCATAGTTACAATTCCTGCCAAAAACATTTTTGCTTTTTTCATTTTTATCTTCTCCTTTCTATTTTAATATAACATACTAATATAACAGTATCAATAACTTTCAACTGACAAATTGTAAAACTATCGTAAAATTTCTCTATATACTTTAAAGCGCTTATTTGATACAATAGATGAAGATAAGGTAAAAAGAAAGGAAGTATTCTTTTCATGAATAATCATATCAATATTACTCGTTCAGAGTTTCATAGAAAAAAGAAAAAGTTACGGCTTCGAAAATGGGTCATTATACTATTCTTTCTCATCTTTCTTGGTCTTCTATTATTCTCTTTTTTCAAGGTATATTTATGGTATCAGGATAATCAAAAAATAGAAACTATGAATGATGATTTAATCACTGATACAAATATCAAAGAAAAAGAAGATACTGAAAATACTGAACTTATTAATGCCCCAGAAGATAAAAATAATGATTATTGGAACTATATCAAAATGAATTTATTAGAAGTGGATTTTAATGATTTACTAACGAAAAATAGTGATACAGTTGGTTGGATCGAAGTAAAAGGCACTAATATTAATTATCCCATTGTAAAAACTACTGATAATAGCTATTATTTATCACATGCATACGATAAAAGCAAGAATGAGGCTGGCTGGGTTTTCATGGATTATCGAAATAATGCCGTTAATTTTGATCAAAATACCATTATATATGCTCATAGTCGCTATAATGGTACAATGTTTGGTAGTTTAAAAAATATTCTTTCTAGTTCTTGGTATACCAATAAAAATAATTATATTATTAGACTATCTACTCCAACAGAAAATACTATGTGGCAAGTATTTAGTGTATATACTATTTATAAAGAAAATTATTATATTACTCCCAATTTTGATAATGAAAATGACTATCTAGAATTTTTAACTACTATTAAAAACAGAAGTGCAGTAGAATTCTCTGGTACTGTTAATACTAATGATAAAATTTTAACTCTATCAACATGTCAAGACAATTCCGGAAATAGAATTGTTATGCATGCAAAATTAATAAAAAAAGAAAAGCGCACTTAAAAAAGCTCCTAGGATTTAGGAGCTTTTGATATGGTGAATGTTACACCTTTTTTCTCGTTTTTAATTGTTATATTATAACCCATCAAATTCAAAGTTTTTTTAACGATAGAAAGTCCTAGGCCAAATTCTCCTTTAATACCTTTCCGGAACGGAGTAAAGATTCCTTCAAGTAAATTAGGATCAATATTTGGGCCATCATTATATAAGGTTAAACGGTTATTTTTGGCAGTTATTTTTATAGAGGTTTCAGCATACCTTAAGAAATTTGCTAACAAGTTATCAATTACTGTTTCCCAATAATCTTCAGTTCCATAAAACTTAGACTTTTCAATGTTAACAATAAATTCTACATCTTTACGACGGAATTTAAATTCTTTAATAGCCTTCGCAATAATTCCTTCTATATCTATTAAGGTATATGAAACATTATTAATATTATCTTTTAAATAATCTAATTTATTTAAATAAAGAAGTGAATGAACTTTAAATTCTAATTTATCAGTTTGCTCACCAATGACAGATAAAACACTTTTCGCATCTTCTATTCCATCATTGTAAGCTTCAATATATGACTTTATTACGGTGAGAGGTGTCTTAAAGTCGTGTGAAATATTTTGATACATTTGATTACGATATTCTTCTTGGGTCTTTAAAGAAAGTCGCATATCTTCTATCGCATGTTCTAATGAACGCATTTCATCATCAATTTCAAATTCTAATTTGTGGTTATAATTATCATCATCAATATGATCAATCTTTTGCTTTAATTTCTCTATTTTTCTTACGATGATACTACTCCAAATAATCAATATTAGAGCAATAATAAGAAAAGTTAATAATACTACTGGTAAGATTGCATTTAATATGTCATGCTTTGTTTTTTCAATATAAGTATCATTAGTTAAAGCTATTTTTAAGACATTATCACTTTTTAAGGTATAATAATAATAAGTCTGATGTCGGTATTCAAATTTTCCATATTCATTTTTTATCTTATTTAAAATATCATCTATATTATTAAACCTAATGATTTCACCAAGATTATCACTATATGCAACAGCATCATCTAATTGATAAATATATGCTACTTCTGTTGTTAGTAAATCTTGATCAATATCTGATTCAATAAATTCTAGTGGTTGTCTTAAATAGCTATAAATAGTCTGTTCTGTAATAGGTACAACTACCTGGGGTAAAATAAAGCCTAATAATAAGAACGTGAAAACGAAAACGACTATAATAATTATCAATAATTGGTGGCTTAATTTTCCATATAAGCTTTTCATCTATGTCAACCGATATCCGTATCCATATACTGTTCCA
Organism: uncultured Bacilli bacterium; assembly: GCA_904420615.1. GTDB lineage: Bacteria > Bacillota_I > Bacilli_A > RF39 > UBA660 > Onthousia. The sequence continues at coordinate 11,528 of CAJFVY010000058.1, forward strand.
ATTTTTAACTTTGGCATTTTTTTACGTAATCTTCTTACTAAGTCATCAACAGCACGATCGCTACCAAAGTAATCATTTCCCCAAACAGAAGTTAAGATTTCTTCTCTTGAGAAACTTTTACCAATATTCTTAACAAACAATAGTAATAAATCAAATTCTAATGTGGTAAGATTAATTTCTTTATCTTTATGTGTTACAATTCTTTTATTAGCATCAACTTGATAATCAGAATAACTTAATAATTCAACTTCTGATTTTTGATATACTCTTTTAATTATATTGTTTACTCTTAATACCAGTTCTTTACTGGAATATGGTTTCGTTATGTAATCATCGCTGCCTAACTCTAGGCCTAAAATCCGATCCAAATCCTGATCTCTTGCAGAGGTAAAAATGACTGGCACATCAGGATATTTTTCACGAATTGCTTTGATTACATCATAGCCATTTACATCATCTCCTAACATAATATCTAGAATCCAAACAGCAACATCATGCCCTATATAATTAATAGCATCACTACCTTTAGTAAAGGTTATAACATCATATCCTGCTTTTTCTAGATACATCTTTACTACTGTTTGTAAATCGATTTCATCTTCAACAAAACAAATCTTGTACATAAAACCACCCCCAATAGTATAACATGAATTCTATTTCTTTTCTATTCTTTATATCATCTCCTTAGCATTACATTAACATATCGGATATTTTTTTCTTATAACTATCACCTTCCCTTCTTACACATTCATCTTACTATAACAAAATGGGAGAAATTTAAAGCAATTATGGGAAATTGTGGGAATTAGTTTATAATCTTTCTCTTCTTCTTCTCTTACTAAGTATTCTTTTATTTATCTTATTATCTTTTACTCGATAATAAATCCCTAAAAAAGTAAAGCCTTCACTACTTTTATATATCTTAGTCTTACTATTAAACTCTAATAAATATTCATTTTTCACTATCTCTTTTAATACTTTATAAATACTTCTTAATCTTTCTTTACTATGATCTAGTATAATACCATCATCCATATATCTAATATAGTACTTACACCCTAATTCTTCTTTAATATAATGATCTAAATCATTAAGATAATAAATAGCTAGAAACTGTGATGTATAATTTCCTATAGGTAGACCATACCCTTTTAAGTAATAAGTATTAATACCTAACTTATTAATAGTCTTATTAATATATTCTTCATTAGTAGTATCTAAAATATCTTTTATAATCATTAAATCATCTAATTTTAAATACTTACTTAACTTTGTAAGTAATATTTCATGATTAATATGAAAGAAATACTTACTAAAATCAAATTTAAGAATATAAAAACTACTATATTTATTCTTTATCTTTACTAAATACTTATCTAATAACTTTCTAGCATAACTAGTACCTCTACCTACTCTAGTCGCACAATTACTATCTATTAAGTATTTATCAAGTGGTAATAGTATTTTCTTACAAACTACATGATTTACAATCTTATCTTCTAGATTACTACTCATAATTAATCTTTTCTTCTTCTCAACAATGGTAAAAATATAATATTTACTATAAATATAATTATTATTTATTTTATCTAATAAAATATTACAATTACTATAATAATTCTTCTCAAATAAATATAACTTCTTCTTATTCCTAATACTCTTTCTAATCTTTAAGTAAGCATCTTCTATATCACTTAATTCTACTTTCACTCTTGATCCACCCATATATTAATTTAGTAATAGTAATATATTTCTTACTAATATTTTGATACTTATCTTTAGATATTTCTTGATAAGTATATAACTTATAAAAATAATAATCTAATAACTTTACTTCTACTAGCATTTTTCTTTGTATATAGACTCTTTTAGATCTTTCTAATGTATTTGTATAATATAGATAATAAAGTAGCTTATAATTAGCTTCTAATATGTTACTTTTAATTATTTTATACTTATTATTAATATTTAAAACTATATTACTAACTATCATATCTATTTCTTTTATTTTAGTTTCTAAAACAAAATTACTCATAGAACTTCTCCATCTTAGTAATAATTTCTTCTATATTATCTAAATATAAACAATTCTTTAAATTACTAGCTAATTTATCTATCCTGTAAGCTAATTTACCATATTCTATATATTTAGTATATTTATTATCAGAAAAAGAAACAGGTTTATCATAATAATAATTAATATGACAATGTTCTAGTAAAGATATAATCTTTGCTATAGAATTTCTTTCTATATAAAATTCTTCTTTATATGGTTTGTCTAATAAATAACTAATAATATAACTATCATCACGACTTACATAAATCATAATCCCCTTACGTTTAAAATAAACTAAATTAGAACTCATACCAATCACGTATCTCCTATCTTTCCCTTATTTTACAAAAAAAAAAAAAAACGTCAAGGGTATTGACGCAAAAATTAGGATTAATACTTTCCTTTCTTTTTATAGGGTCAGATAGTTTATAAATAGTTTCATATGATAATCTCATACAATTCTATTATCTATCTAGTCTTTAGTGTTAGACACAAGGAAATTATCTGTTCCTTTTAGCTATACTATATAGTTTTTTATTGCTATAATGCTAGGTTTAAAAGGAAATGGCGAGCCCCGTTCGCGTTATTCGGACTGTTGTTGTTCACGTTACCATTGTTGTTGACGTTACGCACGTTAGACGTACTTTTGATAATTCCCTACTATAATTTATCCAAACTAATTATAGCCTAATTAATTTTGTCAGTAATCTAGGAAATGTATTTTCTAGATTACTGACATCTAACTACCTAATTCAATAACAAACGGTGAATTTTTTGTACCATCTCCACTTGTGATCACTACATTAGATTTTAGATTCATCGATGGGCGAGCCCCGAGCGCGCTATCCGGACTGTAGTAGTTCACGTTACCATTGCCGTTGACGTAACGCACGTAAGACGTACTATATGGAGTTAATAACCAGTAAGCAGTCGTTAAGCCCGTAGCAGAACTACCACCTTTTATAGCATATCTATCAAATTGTCCTGACATTAATTCTCCTAATCGAAGTAATCCTACTTTTGCTGTTGTACTAGTTGTGGTTGAGGTCATACTTGTATTTGTATACTTTGCTAAGCGATAATTAGCTCCACTTCCTACCGTTCCCAAATACCAAATAGTGCTATCTGTAATCATATTTGCTTGATCACTGGTGAGATAACTTCCACTTGTTAGATAATCTCCATTTAAGAAAGAGCCTACTGTGTTTGTACTTGAAAATGTCGTATTACTTCCAAAAGTTAATGTTTTGAAAGTTCCGGAATCTTTAAGTGGTTCTGCACTTGTTATCTTAGTTAACCCTGATGTTTCATGACTCACAATTCGATACAGATTATTTTCTCCTGTTCCAAGACTAATATATTCCCCACTATATCTTGTATTTAACAAGGTTCCAGATAGATTACTATCGTTATCTCCTTTTAAGCGATAGGGATTATTTTCTGTCCCATCCCCTCCTGAAATCGTCACGCTAGATTTTAGATTAATAGATGGGCGGGCCCCGTACGCGAAAGTCGGACTGCTGCGGCGCACGCTACCATCGTCGTTGACGCGACGCACGAGAGACGCACTATATGGTGTTAACGTCCACCAATATAGCCCATTATTTAAATACCCATTGCTGGAGGTTGTTCCATGATAACTAGTTACATACTCATAATAGTTTAATAAACCAACCGCATCTGTCACCATCGTTGTTTCTGCTGGCTTTGAAGAAGAAGTTGTTTGAGTTGCATTCCACTTCGCATCCGTTACAATAAATTCTTCATAATCTCTTAAGTTACCTAAGAAGCCATCTACACTTGTATCATTTAACCACATTTCCATATGTGATCCATCAAAGGCAGTATTTCCACTCGAATTATAAGATATTGCAGAGATATTCCATTGTGTCACTAATTTCGTTGTCTTATCAGATTTATTAACTGACACTGCTCTCCATAATTTACCACTATACCAAATATAGTTATTTGGATCTTCTCCTGTTATGAAGGTATCTGTTCCATCATCATAGGTACTACCATTATCTCCTAGATTGGTTGTTATGACTTCTGATACGGGATCTCCTTGAGTATTTACTGCATTCACCACAATCTTTCCATGATAATGTTTATTTAGAATAGAATTGGGTGCTCCATCAGCAATCCAAACTCTGATCGTATATGTCCTACTATCTCCTGCTGCTAAAGTACCTGATGATATTTGATAATTATTATTATTTGCCATATTTCCTAAGATATTAACAGTACTACCATCTAAACTATATTTAATATAATTTTTATCTAGTTGGCTTCCACTACAGCCATCTTGGCTAATCATATCAGTATCATCTTGAATATGTACTGTATAATCAGCTGCTAAAGTACCAGTATTTTTTATGGTAAAGGTATAAGCAGTAGAAGCAAGTCCTACAGCATCTGTTACTGGATATTGTCCATTCAAATCAATAGTAGACTCCGTACCAAAAGTTATGTTTAATGTCCCAACAGCAATTGTATTATAATCTTCTGATCTTACAGTAGTCGTAAATACTGCAAAAGCACTACCAAAAGCTACAAAAGTAACACCAAAAATAGATAAAAGTGTCACTAACAATTGTCTTTTAGCCATCTTAGTCAAAGCTATTTCTCTAAAGGAATTATCTTTTTCTTTTTTTGTTTTTTTATTTTTATTTTCATCTTTAGAAAGTAATCTCTTCTTGCGCCAATGAAATTCTGCCACAAATATCACCTATCTTTACTATATCTATTTATAGTATAACAAATATTTTTAAATTTCACTAGTCCTTTTATACAAAAAATAAAGCTAGTATAAACTAGCCCTATTTTTTAATTTTACTTGTATGACAATTTTTTTCAAATCCAAGAGACCGCACCGGTCCAACAAAAAAACATTGATCTAATGAACCTAATTGCTCAAGGCAAGGCAAATTAGCTTCACCTAATACAGCTTGTATATTGAAGTTAGTTGCATCTTGTAAATCCCACAAATTAAGATCTCTTTCTACAATTAAGCTCTTACCAAAAGATTCTACTTCTTTTAATCTTGGAAAGAAAACACTTCCAACTTGATGTAAATTATTGAAACCAGATATCTTAGTCGCTGTTTTTGAAGCAAGAGTTCCTGTTAAAATATATAGGTCATTAAAGCCATCTTTCACTTCTTGCATATCTAAAAAACAATCACCAACAATACCTACTAAATTATTAAAATGACTAACAGCATTAGAATCAGAAGAAGAAATATTACCAACTATATATTTTACACTTTCCAAACAAGTTGGATCTTCAATACTTTCTGTATTAAAATCACCAAAATATAGAATAGTATCATGAGTCTTATCATTTAACTCTTCTAGATTTGTTGCAATATTATTCATATCACAACCAAATAATAAAGCTGCATTCTTCTTTGCCATTGCTAATTCTTGAGTATTAAGATAAGGTATACTACATTTAATTTCTTCTAAGAAGTCTACATTTCTGTATAATTTTGCAGCTTCTTCAGCATGATTTAATTTTGTCATAAAAATCCCCCTTTTCTTTATAACGTGCATATTATATCATACTTTACACAATTTGTCAAATTATTTAATTTCTACCATTAAATAAAATTCGAAGTTCCCGTTTTAATTAAGGTGGGAAATTAGTCTTGTAATCAATGATGTTTAATAGAATGATAGAGTAA
>CAJFVY010000059.1 GCA_904420615.1 uncultured Bacilli bacterium
AAATGATGTAGATTTTATGTTTTATTTTTACAATTAGTGTTATACTAAAATAGTAGGAGGTATGAATATGAGAGAAGAATGGAAAGGCTTCAAAGAAGGAGCTTGGACAAAAGAAATAAACGTTAGTGATTTTATTAAGAAAAATTATAAAGCTTATGATGGCGATGAATCATTTTTAAGTGGTCCTACTGAAAAGACAAAACGTGTTTTAAAAGTATATGAAGATATGTGTAAAGAAGAAGTAAAAAAACATGTTATTGATATTGATGTAGATCACCCAGCAGGAATTAATGCATTCGAACCAGGATATATTAGTGAAGATGATGATGTTATCGTTGGTCTTCAAACTGATAAATTAGGTAAGAGAAGTATTGTCCCTAAGGGCGGTATTAAAATGGTTTATCAAGAACTTGAAGCATATGGGTATAAGATGAATCCTGAACTAGAAAAGTTTATTAAGGGAACTAATTTAGTTAAAACACATAATGATGGAGTTTTTGATGCTTATACTACGGAGATTAGAAAAGCACGTCATAACAAATTATTAACAGGACTTCCAGATGCTTATGGTAGAGGAAGAATTATTGGTGATTATCGTAGAATTGCTCTTTATGGTATTGATTATTTAATGGAACAAAAAAAGAGTGATTTTGATAATATGAAAATTACAGTAATGGATGATGAAACTATCCGTTTACGCGAAGAAATTTCTATGCAATATAAAGCCTTAAAAGAAATTAAAGATATGGCATCAAGATATGGCTTTGATATATCAGTACCAGCTAAAAATGCCAAGGAAGCTGTTCAATGGACTTATTTTGGTTATTTGGCTGCTATTAAAGAAGATAATGGAGCTGCTATGTCTTTAGGAAGAGTAGATGCTTTCTTTGATATTTATTTTGAAAGAGATTTTGCAAATGGTACTTTAACTGAAGAAGAAGCTCAAGAAATTATTGATCATTTTGTTATTAAGTTAAGAGCTGCTCGTCATTTAAGAACTCCTGAATATGATGAATTATTCTCAGGAGATCCAACTTGGGTTACTTGTTCTTTAGGTGGTATTACTAAAGAAGGAAAATCAATGGTTAATAAGACTTCTTTCCGTATTGTTCACACATTAGAGAATTTGGAAAGTGCACCAGAACCAAATATGACTATTTTATGGGCTCAAGATTTACCAGAACCTTGGAAGAAATATTGTGCTAAGGTTAGTATTGCCACTGATTCTATTCAATATGAAAATGATGATGTTATGCGTCCAAGTATGGGTGATGATTATGCTATTGCTTGTTGCGTATCTGCAATGCGTGTTGGTAAAGATATGCAATTCTTCGGAGCTCGTTGTAACTTAGCTAAAGCATTACTTTATGCAATTAATGGTGGTGTAGATGAAGTTAAACGTGAACTAGTTATTCCTGGATTTGATAAAATGACAGATGAAGTCTTAGACTATGAAAAAGTTAAGACTGTATATTATAAGATGATGCATGAAGTAGCTAGAATCTATTCTGATGCTATGAATATTATCCACTACATGCATGATAAGTATGCTTATGAAGCAGGACAAATGGCTTTACATGATACTTATGTTAATCGTTTAATGGCTTATGGTGTTGCAGGTTTCTCTGTAGCAGTAGATTCCTTATCAGCTATAAAGTATGCAAAGGTTAAACCAATACGCGATAAAGATGGTATTACAGTTGACTTTGAAATTGAAGGAGATTTCCCTAAATATGGTAACGATGACGATAGAGTAGATAATATTGGTAAAGAAATTTTGGAAGTATTCTATAAAGAATTATCATCTCATCCATGCTATAGAAATGCTCATCCAACTTTATCAGTACTTACTATTACCTCTAATGTAGTATATGGTTCTAATACTGGTGCTACTCCAGATGGTAGAAAAGCAGGTGTTGCATTTGCTCCAGGAGCTAACCCAATGCATGGAAGAGATCAAAGCGGTGCTATTGCTTCATTAAATTCTGTTGCTAAACTTGATTGGGCTAATTGCTGCCGTGATGGTATATCTAATACATTCTCAGTAGTACCTAATGCCTTAGGAAAAACAGAAGAAGAGAGAATCGATAATTTAGTTAGCTTAATGGATGGATACTTTGTCCAAGGAGCACATCATTTAAATGTTAATGTATTAAATCGTGAAACATTAATTGATGCTATGAATCATCCTGATAAATATCCATTACTTACCATTCGTGTATCTGGTTATGCAGTTAGATTTAATAAACTTACAAGAAAGCAACAAGAGGAAGTTATTGCAAGAACATTCCATGAGAAAATGTAGTTATGAAAGCAAGTATTGATTCAATTGAAACTTTTGGTCTTGTAGATGGACCAGGAATTAGAACTGTAGTATTTTTCAGTGGATGTAAGATGCGTTGCTTATATTGCCACAATCCTGAAATGTGGCAAAAGGGTGAAGAAAATTATACTAGTGATCAATTAGTAGCCAAAATTCTTCGTAATAAACCATATTTTATTCATAATCATGGTGGAGTTACTTTTTCTGGCGGAGAACCTCTTTTACAAATAGATTTTCTATTAGAAACATGTAAAAAATTAAAGGAGCAAGGTATCCATATTGCTCTAGATACTTGTGGTAATGGAATAGGTAAGTATGATGAAATATTAAAACTAGTAGATTTGGTTTTATTCGATGTAAAACATCCCATACCTAGAGAATATAAAAAACTAACTAGTCAAGATATTTCTGAGTCTGAAAAATTTATTGAAGCTATGAATAAAAGTGGTAAGCCAGTTTGGATTAGACAAGTTATTGTGCCAGGTATTATGGATAATGAAGAGTATTTAGATCAATTAGTAGAATATTTGAAGAAAATTAAAAATATTGAAAAGGTAGAATTTTTACCATTTCATCATATGGGCTTTGAAAAATATAAAAAACTAAATATTACTAATCCATTAGAAGACGTACCACCAATGGATTTGGCTAAGTGTGATGAATTATATCAATTGTTTTTAAAAAAATATAAAAATAATAATTTAAAGAAGAGTATATAATAGATACGCTTCTTTTTTTTGAAAAGATTTGTCTTTTTCTATATTTTATAGTAAAATTTTAGTAGTTTTGAGGTGATAATATGTTACAAGTACATAATGTAAGTTTAAGATTTGGTAAAAAGACTTTATTTGAGAATGTAAATTTAAAATTTACAAGTGGTAATTGTTATGGAATTATTGGTGCGAATGGTGCTGGTAAAAGTACCTTTTTAAAGCTTCTTACTGGTGAGTTAGAAACAACAACGGGTGAGATTATAATTAGTAAAAATGAAAGAGTTTCTATTTTAAAACAAGATCATTATCAGTATGATGATATGAAAGTAATGGACGTTGTTATCATGGGAAATGATAAACTATATAAAATTATGAAAGAAAAGGAAGAATTATATTCTCATACAGAGTTTACGGAAGAAGATGGCTATCGCTTAGCAGATCTTGAAGCAGAATTTTTGGATATGGATGGTTGGAATGCCGAAAGCGATGCCTCTATCTTACTTACTAATTTAGGTATTAAAGAAGAATATTTTGATAAAAAGATGAAAGATATTCCAGTTAAATTAAGAGTTAAGGTTATGCTAGCTAGTGCTTTATTTGGTAATCCAGATATTTTACTTTTAGATGAGCCTACAAATAGTTTGGATCTTGAAGCTATCAGTTGGTTAGAAGAATTTTTGATTAATTATCCTAATACAGTTATAGTAGTAAGCCATGATAGACATTTCTTAAATAAAGTTTGTACTCATATTGTAGATATTGATTATGGAAAAATGAAGATGTTTATTGGTAATTATGATTTTTGGTATCAGTCTAGTCAACTAATATTAAAACAGATGAAAGAATCAAATAAGAAGAAAGAAGAGAAAATAAAAGAATTACAAAACTTTATTGCAAGATTCTCTGCGAATGCCTCTAAGAGTAAGCAAGCAACATCAAGAAAGAAAATGCTAGAAAAGATTGAACTTGACGAAATAACACCATCTTCTAGAAAATATCCTTTTATTGATTTTAAAATTACAAAGCAAATTGGAAAAGAAATCTTAAAGGTTACTAATTTAGTAAAAGAAGTAGATGGAAAAAGAATATTAAATAAAATTTCTTTTACAGTGTTAAAAGGAGATAAGATTGCCATTGTTTCTAATAATGACTTAGCTAAGACAACATTATTTGATATTTTAGCAGGAGTTACTAAATATGATAAAGGTGAAGTATTATTTGGTAAGACAATTGAAAAGGGTTATCTACCTCAAGATAATAGCAATTATTTCGTCAAAGATGAGAATATTTTAGAATGGATTTCTAAGTTTTATAAAGTAGATGATGAAACACATTTACGTAGTTTTCTAGGTAGAATGTTATTTTCTGGTGAAGATGTATTTAAAAATGTAAAAGTTTTATCAGGTGGAGAAAAGGCTAGATGTATGCTTAGTAAGTTAATGCTAGAAGAGCCTAATTTTCTTATTTTAGATGAACCTACTAACCATTTAGATCTTGAGAGTATTACTTCTTTAAATAAAGGACTTGAAAATTTTCAAGGTGAACTTATTTTAACTTCACGTGATCATGAATTAAATCAAACAGTTTGTAATAGAATTATTGAAATATTAGATGATGGAACAATTATTGATAGAAGACTTTCGTTTGATGAATATTATGAAAAGAAAAATAAATAGACTTTTCTTGACAAATTTTTACAATATGTAAAAAGAAAAAGTGGTTATAGAGCCGCTTTTTTGTTATACTGGTAAATACGCGAGGTATTTAGTATGAAGACAAACAAAGTATTAGTTATGTTAGTAATTCTCTTTGCTTTAGTGATTGTAAGTGTAGTTGCTTATATTGGAATAGAATATTTTAAGAATGGAAAGAGTATCCAAGAAGAAGGAGTTTTAGCTAACTATAATAATGTAATTGAAGAATTAGATATAGATAGTGGTTTTGTACAAGGTTTGTATATGTATATAAAAGATGATAATAGGTGTTGGAATACACCTTTTCAAAATGAAGAATTTGAACTAGATGCTAATGATATACCTTATAATACAAAATTTATTATGGCTCTTCAAATTACGCTAGATGATGATATGTATCAAATGGATTGTAATAAGTATCAACCAACAAGGTATTTTGATGTAGCTTCATTAAATGGAGGAAGTTGTGGTATTAATAATTATTATGACTCAGCTACTAATACATATAAGAGTTATTTATATAGTGCTGCTTATACAACTGTATTAAAAGAAACAAGTATAAAACTTAGAATGAATCAAATTTTTGGTCCTGGGACTTATGAGAAAGTAGACTTAGTAGAAGATAATGAAAGCTGGTATAGATATATTCCTGAAGAACAAGGCTATGTTATGTTAAGTGTGCCAACTATTAGTACATGTGTAGGACACTCAAATGAATTAATTAGAGCTATCAAAAATGATAATAAAATAATCCTTACTGTGAGGAAAACTACAGGTGAAAATGCCAATATCTTTTATAATTATGAGTATACATTTACTTTGAATGAAAGTGATAATTCGTATTATTTAACTCATATATCATCTAAATTAGCTTAAGATAAAAAGTGACTATTAACTAGTTTTAATAGCCACTTTTTACGTTCTTTAGAAAAATAATTTCAAAAAATTTATGATAGAAATAGTGAGAAATCAAATAATTGTACAATCTTTGACATGTATCAAGATAGAATTATTGGTTATATAACCACTTTTTTGTTATACTCTTTAATAAAGAGGTGAATGTTGTGAAAACAAATAAAGTTTTGATAGTTTTAGTAGTTTTATTTTCTTTAATTATTATAGTAGGGGTTGTTTATATTGGATATAGTAATTTCTTTATGCAAGAAAATAAAAATGCTAATAAAGAAGAGAATATGAGTAATTCTAGTGAAGAACTAGATATAAATAGTGGCTTTGTGCAGGGATTATATATGTATATTGAAAATGATGGCGGTTGTTTTAATACTACTTTTGAAGCACGCGAATTTGAACTGGATGCGAGCAATATACCATATGAAACAAAATTTATTATGGCTCTTCGAATTATGTTAGATGCTGATGTGTATCTGATGGATTGTAATAAGTATGAACCTACTAAATATTTTAGCGAAAAAGAACTAACATTTGGTGGCGAATGTGGTACCGAAAATTATTATGATACAACTACTAATACTTTTAAAAATTATAATTCTTCAATTCCTTCAGCATATACGAAGGTATTAAGAGAAGAAAGCTTGAAAACTCGCATGAATCAAATTTTTGGGCCTGCTACATATAAACAAATTGATTCAGTAGAGTATTCCAGTTTAGTGTATAAATATCTTCCTGAAGAGCAAGGTTATGTTACGTTAAGTGTACAAGCGGGTGGCACGTGTATAGGCCATTTAAACGAATTAACGAGTGCTGTTAAAAATGATAAGGAAGTAATCCTTACTGTTAAAAAGACTACAGGAGAAAATGGAGATATTATTTATAACTATGAGTATACATTCACTTTAAATGAAAGTGATGATTCCTATTATTTAACTCATATATCCTCAAAGTTAGCTTAAGTAAGATAAAAAGTGGCAATCAACTAATTGTGATCGTCACTTTTTTGTTACTCTTTTACCTTGATAGTTCCTCTAGGACAACGGTTTCCCCAAGCATCTAGTATTTGATCATCTTTTTTTACTATGATAATTTCACAATGATTAGGGCATTTTCCACATTCAACTCCTTCTGTTTTAAAAGAACAGTCTGTAATATTAAAGTTAAACTCTCTTCCTTGACTTAATTTTTTAGCAAGAATTGCACTACCTAGGGCTCCCATTAGATGACCATTTGGATCTGTAATAATTTCTTGATCTAATAAATCCTGAAAAGCTTTCTTAACACCGATATTTTTACTTACACCTCCTTGAAAGATAATAGGACCTTCTATTTTTTTACCTTTAGCTACATTATTTAAGTAATTAGAAGCAACACTATAGCAAAGCCCTGCAATAATGTCTTTTTTCTCATAACCCATTTGAATTTTATGAACTAGATCACTTTCTGCGAATACTGTACAACGCGCAGCAATATTAGCAGGGTGCTCACTAGTTAAAGCAATCTTTCCAAAATCTTTAACATCAATTCCTAATCGTTTGGCCTGACTAGATAAGAAACTACCAGTTCCAGCAGCGCATAATGTATTCATGGCATAATCTACTACAATTCCATTATCTAATAAGATAATTTTAGAATCTTGTCCTCCAATTTCTAAAATTGTTTTAATATCAGGATATAAAGACAGAGTACCAATAGCATGAGCCGTAATTTCATTTTTAATACTACATGCTCCAAGCATAGTTCCAATTAACTTTCTTGCTGATCCAGTAGTACCAACTCCTAATATTTTAATATCTTTTCCTTTGATTTGCTCTTCTAACTCAGCTAATAATTTTTTTACAGCAGCAATTGGATTTCCCTCTGTATATAAATAACTACTAGCAATAATATTTTGCTTCTCATCAATAATAACTCCTTTAGTGGAAATAGATCCAATATCAATTCCTAAGTATGCGATCATTTTGTTTCTCCTTTTTTATTTGAATTAAATCATAGAAAGCCTCAATACGAGTCGTTAAGCCTTCTACAGCTGTTTGCTCATCAAATGATAAGAAGATAATAGGCATATTATTTTCTTTTGCAGCTTTCATAATAATAGGTAAAGCCCCAATTTCTGGGGTACAACCAGTAGGTTTTGTGTGAATGATACCATCATATTTATGTTTGCTAAGCCATAAAACACGATAAACATTATCAAGTCCATCTGCTCCTAGTGTATACTGACAATATTTTTTTACTTTGTGTTTCATAAAAGGAGTAACTAAAGCTTTTTTAATTAAAAGATAGGTTAAATTAGTAAATCTTTTTATTTCTATATGATAACTAGCTAACATCTTTTCGAGCTCATAAGTAGCAAATGGTTCCATTGCTGTATATAATTCTCCAATAACTCCTACTTTTAAACAATTTTTAGGTTTATCTATTTTTAACTTTAAAAATCTTTTTTTAAACTTTCTATAAGTTCTACTCATAGAAATAATTCCATTACAGTTATCCATGCGAGCAATAAATCTTTTCTTTAACTTTAAGAAAGAATTAGGAGTTACTTCAAAACCAATTCTTGCTCTAATAATTTCATCAATTTTATCTAAATAATATATATAGACAAATGCCATTAATATCTGATGATAAAAAGTTCTTCTTTTTAAATTAGGATTTAGTTTAGTAAAATGTTGATAAAGTTCTCTAAACCTCAAGTGATCTTTTTCAATGATTTGAATCATTGAAAAATCATAGCCTAAATCTCGTAAAATTGTTTCCTGTACTTCAGCATAATATCGATATCTACAACCTCCACCAGCTTGAAATAAAACATTAGCTCCCATTTCTAAAGCTTCAATAAAATTACCAAGATTATACTTAAAAGGTACACATACCGAATCAGGACTATTTTTACTTCCTAACTGAATCGTTTTTTTAGTAATAGGGGGAATATCTAAAACAGGAAGATGCGTAAGATTTTTTAATAATTTTTTAATAGGAAACTGATAATCACCTAATTGAGGAAAAGCAATTACTTTAGAACTCATAAATGGATACCTCCTTTAATCATATCGATAAAACTTTCTAATCTCGTAATAATTGCAGTATCACTACTTAAATCTTCAAAAGTTAATAATAATACTTTACTGTTACCCCTTTTTCTGATCATCATTTCATTTGCTAAAGAATCAGGACCACAAGGAAAGGCAGTTAAGATAATAACACCATCTACTTGATCTTTAAAATAGGCAAAGGCTGCTAGTAATTCTTTATTCATAGTCCAATGAATTTTAGTAGATATTTGATAGCTATATTTATCAATAGCTTCTTGTGGTACTTCGTAACTATATAATAATTCAATATTTTCTTTTCTTAGATAACTACTAATTCTTTTCCCTATTAACGCATCTTCAAGATTATAATGATGACCTACTAGTAGAATTTTCAACTTATTTGACTTTAACTTTTTTTGCCCTTGAGCTACAAGTTTATCATGATAATTTTTTTCTACTTCTTTTGCTAATTTATAAGCATGATTAATTGTGATTAAGTTAAAGCCTAGTTCTTTACCAATCTTAAAGAATCCCTTTTTTTCACTTTCATGATGGGAAACATCAATGTTATAATTGATTATGTTCAAATTTGGATAAATATTTTTTACTAAATCATATAAACAATTAAAATTAGTACATGCTTGATATCCCTTTTCTAAACTATAAATACGAGGTATTAATATAGAATCACATTTATCTTTTAAAGATTCAATATGCCCTAAATATATTTTTAATGCTAAACAAGCTTCATCAACACTTTTTGCTTGTCCTTTTTTTAAAATTTCTAAATTGCTTTCTTCACTTGTGATATAAGGAACATCTAAACAGTCAAAAAAAGCTTTCCATAATATTTGATAACGATAATATAATAACCCTTTAGGAATACCAATTTTTTGCATTTCTTATCACCCTTTATACCATGTTATGTAATAGAGGATGTGTTTTTGTTTCCTTGTAGTCGACAAATTTCATTAATAAATTCACTAAAAGGTACTGCTTAATTTTTATATTTATGATATAATAAGACGCAGGAGGGAAGAAAATGAATAAGAAAACGATTGAAAATATAAAAACAGCTGCAATTGTGGTTTTGATTTTAGTAATAGTATTTGGAGCTAGTTATTATTCTTCAGAATTAAAAGAGTATAATAATGATAGTAGTGGTAATACAAATACAGTTTCTACTGATAATAACAGTACTGAAAGTAGTAGTGATGATGATGAATATGATACTTCAGCATTTAATAGTATTGATATAGATGAGTATTTATCATTAAAAGAAGGTGACAATTTATCTATTATCTTTGTTGCTAGACCAACTTGTTATTATTGTCATCAACAAGTACCAATTTTAAGTGAAGTAGTAAATGAATATGGTATTGCAGTCAATTATTTGGATACAGATGAATTAGATGATGAGGGACAAGCTAAATTTATTCAGTCTGATGACAGTTTTAGTGAAGGATATGGAACTCCTATGATTTTACTTGTAAAAAATGATAAGATTGTAGATAAACTTAGTGGTTTAACTCAAAAAGACAATTTAGTAGATTTCTTTAAAGATAATGGCTTAATTGTAGAATAGGGGAATTATTATGAATAATAAAGACCGTTTAAGACAGCTTTTATCTGAATTTAAACAAAAATATCCTATGACAATTGGTTGGCGTTTGGAAAAAAATAGTAGAGTTATTTTAGATCATTTACATGATGATGAGGAAATAGTATATGCTTTTTATGGACAAAAAAATGCTAACCCTCTTAATATCTTGGGAACATGTGTAGTAGCTATTACTAATGAACGTTTAATCATAGGAAGAGATAGAGTTGTGATTGGATATTTCTTTGATAGTATTACACCTGATTTATTTAATGATTTAAAAGTAAAAAGTGGTATTATTTGGGGTAAGATAGAAATTGATACTGTTAAAGAGTTTGTAGTTTTAAGTAATTTAGATAAGCGTAGCTTAATTGAAATAGAAAAAAACATTTCAGAGCATATGAATGATATGAAAAAAGAATTTGAATTAGTTAGTAATAGAAAAATGCTGTAAAAGACTCATTCTTTTTAGTAAAAAATAAATTTATAGGTTGCTTAATATATTAAAATTTAATATAATGAAGTGGGTAGTAAAGGAGTGAAGTATTTTGAAGTTTTGTACGAATTGTGGCGCAAAAGTAGAAGAAAATTCTGCCTTTTGTGTAAACTGTGGTGCCCCTTTAAAGGCAAAGCAGGAAGAGGTTATGACTCAAGATGAAACGAGTTCTGTTGCACCACAAACTATGCCAGTAAAAAGTGGAGCAGCTACAGCTAGTATGGTACTAGGAATTATTGCTATTATTGCTGGAGTAATTACTTTCCTTATTTCAGTATCAGTTATGGCTTATATGAGTAATGCAGTTAGTTATCGCTTATATCGTACGTATAGTAGTGGTTCTGAAAATATTGCATTGGCAATTGGAATTGTCTTTCTTCCAGCAGTATTATCCATTGTGGGATTTAGTTTAGCTTTAGGAAGTAGAGGTAAAGTAAAAAATGGCGCTAATACGGCAGGATTAGTGTTAAATATTATTACCATTGTTCTTTGTATACTTCAAGTCATTATGATTGTGAGTGCATAGTAAAAGAAAAAGACTATTAAGAGAGAAGTTCTTAATAGTTTTTTTGTATCCTATCATAATTATAGTTATAATATGTATAATTAATATATATTTTTTGCTACAAAGAAATATTAGATTGCAATTTTGTATAATTTTATATATTACTTAATTATCCTAAATAATATGAAGTAGAAAAAATAATTATTTAATGATATTATATATGGTGAAAAATTAATTATTAAGGAGTTTAATTATGATTAAAAACTTTATTTTCGATGTAGATAGAACGTTGATAGATAGTTACAAACCGGAGTTAGAAACATTAAAAGAAGCTTTATTTATTGTAACTAAAAAAACATATAGTGACGAAATTATGAGTAAATTGACAATTTTAACTACGGATGAATTTTTTAAAAAATTAGGAATTGAAAAAAACTCTGATACAATGAACGATATTAATCATTATTGGGGAGTACTTCTTCAAAAAAGAAGAATACATCTTTTTGATGGAATTAAGCAGATGTTAGTATCTTTAAAGAAAAAAGGCTTTTTTTGGGGAATTGCAACATCAAGAACTAAAGAAGAATTAAATGAACTAGATGAATTATTAGAAAATATTGATTTATTTGATATTGTAATAACCTCCGATAAAGTAAATCATCCTAAACCAAATCCAGAATCTATTAATATTATTATTGATAAATTTAGTTTAAAAAGAGAAGAGACAATTTATATTGGTGATAGTCAAAGTGATGCAATTGCGGCAAAGAATGCGTTTGTTTATTTTGGCTTTGCTAACTGGGAAAACAAAAATGCTATTTCAGAATATGATTATTTATTTGAACAGCCTGAAGATATAGATAAGTTATATCAGGCAAGTAAAAAACTATGAATAAATACAATTTTAAATATTATTTAATATGACAAAATATTTAACCATCTAAGTATTTTTTTATAAAAAAAATTAATCATATTTCAGATTAATTTATATACTGAGTTCGAACTAGTTCGAACAAATTAACCAATGGAGCAGATGAGGGAAATCGAATCCCCGTCACAGCCTTGGCAAGGCCGTATTCTAACCACTAAACTACATCTGCAAGTTATGTTATTATTGTATCATATATTTTCATTCTTGCAAGTGTTTTTTTACTATTTTGTAGATATTAATATATTGCTGCTAAAAATTGATCTTATCACTATTCTTATGTTAAACTGATTATATAGTAGGAGTGGTTGTAATGATAAAGGAGTATTATCATTTTATTAAAGATTATTTTAGATTAGCCCAAATGAATAAAAAGTATTTTGCTATGATGATGATAACAGCTTTTTTATATAAAGGGGCTAATTTACTTATTCCCTATTGCTGCTTCACTTATTATTAAATATATTACTATAGGAAATTATGAAATGACATATTTAAGCCTTGCCTTTTTAGCATTATCTTATTTTCTATATCGTTTGTTTTTCTTTATAAATCATAAATATTATGGTAAAAATAATCATTACTGTTATGTTCATTTACAACAGAAAATCTTTGATAAAGTAAGTATGATAGATGATAATTTTCCTAATAAAATAAATAAAGGAAAACTTTTAAACAGTGTAAATAATGATGTTATAAATATTGGTGATATGTGTGATAGAATATCTGAATTATTTATAAGTATTTTAGAAATTATTATTGTAATTCTTATTATTGCTAATTATAGTCTTTTAATATCTATATTATTTGTTATTTTTACTATTGTTTATATTTCTATTAGAAACTATACTGATAGAAAAGTTGAACATTATTATAGAAAACAAAAAAGAAGTGTAGATAAATATAGAGTTTTATTTTCTGAAATTACTAAAGGTTCATCTGAAGTTAAGAGTTTTGGTATTATGGAACCCTTAGAAGAAAAATTAAAGAAGATTGATAAAGAATGGAGTAGGGCTTATAACAAGAAGAGAACTTATTCTATTATAAGAGATAATGATGTTAATTTTTTTACTTATGGTTTTAAAATATTAATTTATTTTTTATGTCTTATCTTACTGATTCGAGAAAATATAACAGTGGATGTTATTGTATTAATAATAGGGTATTTTGATTCTTTATTTGTATCGCTTCGAAAACTAATTACAACTACATCAACGATACGAGAAGTAAATGGTGCTGTTAAGAGAGTAGAATCCATTCTTAATTATGAGCCATATAAAATTCCTTTTGGAGAATATTTCAACGATGAAATTAAAGGAAAAATTCAATTTGATCATGTATCTTTTTCTTATCAAAATAAACTTATATTAAATAATATTAGTTTTACGATAAATCCTAATAAAATAACAGCTATAGTTGGTTATATGGGCAGTGGGAAAAGTACGGTTTTTAATTTGTTACTGAGATTTTATAAGCCGAATAAAGGTAATATAACTATAGACGATATTGATATATATGACTATGCTAAAGAAGTTTATAAGAGTAATGTTTCGATTGTTAACCAAAGGCCTTTCGTTTTTAATTTATCTATTAAGCAGAATTTTGATTTAGTAGATAAGAACAGTAAAAAACAAGTAGAAATGTGTAAAAGAGTAGGGATCCATGATTTTATTATGAGTCTACCCAAAGGATATAATACAATATTAAGAGAAGATGCTAAAAATATATCTGGAGGACAAAAACAGTTAATTTCTATTGCCAGAACTCTTTTAACTAATTCAGAAATTTTACTTTTCGATGAAGTGACCTCATCTCTTGATCCCGAAACTGCTTTGAAAATAGAAAGGGTATTACAAGACTTAAAGAAAGATCATACTATTTTAGTCATTACTCATAAGAAAGAATTAATGAAATTAGCGGATCAATTAATTGTACTAAATAATGGTAAAGTAGTAGGAATAGGAACTCATAAAGAGTTAATTGCTACTAATAAATATTATCAAGAATTACTTACTAGGAGATCACCTAGTAAAATGGGGGTATTTCGTAATGAGTAGATATTTTAAGATTTGTAAAAATTATTTTTCCTTAGGGGCAGACAATAAAAGATATTTAGTTCTTCTTTTTATTACTGCTTTCTTTAGATGTTTTACTTTTGCTCTTACTCCAATATTTGCTGCTAGAATTATAGATTTTGCTTCTCTTGGTCTATATCAAGATACATGTATTAATATTGTTTTTTTAGCTTTTAACTATTTAATTTACCTTATTTCTCATCATGCGAATTTTGTAGTATATGCTAAAAATACCGATTATGTTTATAATAAATTGCACTTAATCATTGCTTCAAAAGTTTCTCAATACGATGAAGATTTTACAAAAAGACTTCCTAAATCTTACTTAGACAATACTGTTACTAGTGATGTTATGAATGTTTGCATGTTTACAGATAGAATGGTTGATGCTATTGCTCATTTTGTAACAGATATTATGGCTTTAATTATATTGATTTGTTATAACTTTTGGATAGGATTAATTGTTCTTGCTTTTAATTTACTTTATCAAATATTACTTGCAAGAGCACAAAAGAAGAAAGATTATTATTTGAATGGTCAAAGGAGAAATCAAGATAGAATAACTTCTCTATATGAACAAATCTTAGATGCCTCTCGTGAAATTAAAGCTTTTGATATGAAAGATAAGTTAAATAATTATCTTGATATTTATAAGAGAAGTTGGACAAAACAATATTTTTTAAAGAGAAAATATTGGGACTTATCTAAAGTAATATATCCTGTTATTATTACGATATCTAAATTTGTTGCTTATATAATAGTAATTTATTATATTATGAAAGGTACTATGAATGTTGGTGCTTTAGTATTAATAGTTACTTATATTGATCAAATAGAAAGAGAAAACTTTGATTTTTTTGAAAAAGTTAATAACGTGTGTAATAGTTCAGTTATGATCGATAGACTTTCTAGAGTAATTCATTATCATAATAAAAATATGTTAGAGTTTGGTGATTATTTAGAAGATAATATTTTTGGAGATATTATTTTTGATAATGTAACATTTAAATATGAAAATAATATTAGTCTTGATAAAGTAAGCTTTGAAATAGAACCTAATAAAATTACAGCGATAGTAGGAGAAAGTGGTAGTGGTAAGAGTACTATTTTTAGAATTTTATTAAGGCTTTACAAGATAGACTCTGGTCATGTTTATATTGATGGTATTGATATATATGATTATGGTAGTAAAGTTTATCCTTCTAATGTTTCTATTGCTACACAACGTCCTTTTATATTTAATATGAGTATTAAAGAAAATCTTTCTTTGGTAGATAAGAATGTAAAGCATCAAATTAATGCATGTAAAAGAGTGGAAATTCATGATTTTATTATGAGCCTTCCAAAAGGTTATGATACTATATTAAGTGAAGATGCTACTAATGTATCAGGAGGACAGAAACAATTAATTTCTATGGCTAGAACTTTGTTATCTAAAGCGGAGATTTTGCTTTTTGACGAAGTAACTAGTGCTCTTGATCCTAATACTACCAAACATATTATTAAGGTTTTAAAAGATTTAAAGAAGGATCATACTGTTGTGATCATTACACACAAAAGAGATTTGATGAAAATAGCAGATGAGTTAATTGTAATAGATAAAGGAAAAGTGGTAGGTAAGGGAAAACATCGTAGATTGTTAGAAGAAAATAAGTATTATAGAAATTTATTTAAACATGATAAACAAAGTTTTAAGTAATCTGTCATTGTAAAATTAAACATGCTACAGTATAATAAAATCAAGTCAAATATATTATTTTAGGGGGATAGATTATTATGGCAGGAAGTAATAAAGATTTTATTACATGGGATGAATATTTTATGAGTGCTGCTTTTTTAGCATCATTACGTAGTAAGGATCCAAAAAATCAAATAGGAGCTTGTATCGTTCAAAATAATAGAATATTATCTGTAGGGTATAATGGTGCGACTATAGGTTTCCCGGATGAAAAGTTTCCTTGGGATAGTCTTGGCGAAAAAGAAGGTAATGTCTTACAAATCAAAGATACTTTTGTTGTACATGCTGAACAAAATGCTATTGATAATTTTAGAGGGAATAAAAGAGAATTAGAAGATGCTACTATTTATGTTACTTGGTTTCCTTGTAATGAATGTGCCAAACGCATTATTCAAAATGGTATCAAACATGTAGTGTATGCTAGAATGTATTCTAAACCAGATATAGTTGAAGCTACACTGCAAATGTTTCATTATGCTGGAGTAGAAGTAAAGCAATATAAGAATGGTATGGATAAAAATGATGTGTATGAGTTACAAAATAATTTAAAAAAATTAGTAAAAAAATATGGTAAATAATATTTACCACTTTAAAAGACTTGGCATCTGTCAAGTTTTTATATTATAATGAATTCGATAGATAGGAGGTTTATGAAAATGGGAGGATATATCAAAAATAAATATTTAAACTATTTTATTTCTTTTTTTATGATAACTCTTGGAGCTACCATTGCTGCTTATTCATTAAATGCTTTTCTTTTGCCTAATACCATTTTAGATGGTGGTATTACAGGTGTTTCTATTATTATTTCAAGATTGTTTCAAATTCCAGTTAGTATTTTAATTATACTAATTAATATTCCATTACTTTTAATAGGTTATAAGAATTTGGGAAAAGGTTTTCTTATTCGAACTATATATGGTATGAGTATTTTTTCCATCTTATTATCTGTTTTTAGTGTTATTGATCCAATTACTGATGAAATTGTTTTGGCAACTATTTTTGGTGGACTATGTTTGGGATTTGGAGTAGGAATTGTGATTCACTTTGGTGGTTGCTTAGATGGTAGTGAATCTATAGCTATTATTCTTAGTAAGAAAACTATTTTTTCTGTAGGTCGATTAATATTTCTTTTTAATATAATTATCTTTTTAGTAGCAGGTATTTTTTTTGGTTTAGAATGTACGATGTATTCTTTATTAACTTATTTTATTTCTTTACAAGTAATTGATTTTGTAGTAGATGGAATGAAACAAGCAAAAGCTGCCTTGATTGTTACAGATAAAGCAGCTATATTAGCAGAAAATATTTACAAACGGTTGGGTAGAACAGTAACTGCTATACATGGCAAAGGACTAATTAGTGGTGAAAAAGAAATATTATATTGTGTTTTAACAAGAATTGAAGTCTTTGAATTACGTCATATTATTGCTGAAACAGATGGCAGTGCTTTTGTAACCATTACTGATGTTTCAGAAATTATAGGAGAACATGTAAAATCTACTAATCAATTAGATAAGGTTCATCAAAAGGTAATTCAAAAACATGCTAAATAAACAAAAAAATCCTTTTTCAAGGATTGATTTTTTTTAATGGTCGGGAAGACAGGATTTGAACCTGCAACAGCTTGGTCCCAAACCAAGTGCTCTACCAAGTTGAACTACTTCCCGAAGTATGGTGCGCTCGAAGGGATTCGAACCCCTGACCTTTTGGTTCGTAGCCAAACACTCTATCCAACTGAGCTACGAGCGCATTTGGCTTTGAAACTGATATTATATTATCACTGTTTTTTTGCTTCGTCAAGTAGAATTTACAAATATTCTTTTCTAAAATATTATATGTATGATATTATAAATGTGTGAGGAGGATGATAAAATGAAGATATTAGTAACTGGTGGCTTAGGATTTATTGGAAGCCATACCTGTGTAGAACTATTAAATGCCAATTATGAAGTTATTATAATAGATAATTTATCTAATGCTAGTATTGATGTTTTAGATAAAATAGAAGAAATAACTTCTAAAAGGCCTAAATTTTATGAATATGATGTTTGTGACAAAGTAAAAATAGGAGAGATATTTAAAGAAAATAAAATAGATGCTGTTATTCATTTTGCTGGTTATAAAGCAGTTGGAGAATCTGTAAGTGAGCCATTAAAGTATTATCGTAATAATTTAGACTCAACACTAACTCTATTAGAAGTTATGAAAGAGGCTAATTGTCATAATTTTGTCTTTTCATCAAGTGCTACTGTCTATGGTACACCAAAAGAATTGCCTATCAAAGAAGATTTTCCACTATCTACAACTAATCCATATGGAACAACTAAATTAATGATAGAACGAATTCTTCAAGATGTTAGTTATGCCGATAAGGATTTCTCAATAATTGTTTTAAGATATTTTAATCCAATTGGTGCACATAAAACTGGTTTATTAGGTGAAAAACCAAATGGCATTCCCAATAATTTAATGCCTTATATTGTTAGGGTAGCCGATAAAGAATTACCTATTTTAAGCGTATTTGGAGATGACTATGATACACCTGATGGTACTGGTGTTAGGGACTATATTCATGTAGTAGACCTTGCAAAAGGACATTTAAAAGCCTTAGAGAAAGTAGTTAATTTTAAAGGGATTGATTATTATAATTTAGGTACAGGAAATGGCTATAGTGTCCTAGATTTAGTAAAGACATTTGAAAAAGTTAATAATGTTAAAGTCCCATATAAAATAGTAGAAAGACGCCCAGGTGACATTGCTGCATGTTATGCTGATCCTACAAAAGCTTATGAAGAATTAGGATTTAAGGCAGAGTATGGTATAGAAGATATGTGTAAAGACTCATATAATTTCATTTTAAAAAATAAAGAACGTCAAAAATAGGATTTTCTATTTATAAATTTCATGTTTAATATGAATTTTTTACTGATTTTATTTTAAATATTTTTAGGAACTGCTATAATAAATAAGGTAAAATAGAGGTGATTAAAATTAAAGATTTAAACGAAGTTTTAAATAAAATTACTATAAATTGTCAGAGTAGTATTAAGATTCAAGATGGATTAACTATTTATTTTGATCCATATGGAATTAAAGAAAAAGTAAACAGTATAGCCAAGGCTGACTATATTTTTATAACTCATCCACATTGGGATCATTTAGATATGAATTCTATTAATAATCTTGTAAGTGAAAAAACTATAATAATTGGACCATCTAGTGTCATAGAGAAGTTAAATAATAATTATAAGACATTAGAAGTTAAGTCTGATCATACTTATAACTTAGCTAACATATCTTTTATGACTGTACCTTCCTATAATTTAAATAAGGACTATCATCCCAAAGATGCAGGTTATATTGGTTATATTGTAACTTTAAATAATATAATTTATTATGTAGCTGGTGATACAGATGTTTTAGATGAGCTAAAAGGAATTAAAGCAGATGTTATTTTCTTACCAGTAGGAGGAACCTATACTATGACTAAAGAAGAGGCTGTAGAACTCGCTAATGATATAGATCCATCTATTGCGATTCCTATTCACTATGGACTTGCAGTAGGAAGTGTAAAAGATGTTATTTATTTTAAAGAACATTTAAATAAGAATATTGAAAGTAAAATATATTATTGAGGTAAGATATGATAGAATTTAAGAATGTTTTTAAGAAATATAAAAAATCAAATGTTCTTTCTAATATTTCTTTTAAAATAGATACTGGGAATATTGTTTGTCTAATAGGGGAAAGTGGTTGTGGTAAAACTACAACTCTAAAGATGATTAATAGATTAATTCAGCCTACTAAAGGTCATATTTTAATAGATGGAGAAGATATAAATAATAAAAATGTTATAGAGCTAAGAAGAAATATCGGTTATGTTATCCAACAAACAGGTCTTTTTCCTCATTTAACAATAAAAGAAAATATTGAATTAATTGCCAAATTAAAGAAGATGCCTGAAGATGAGATAAATAAAAAAACTAAAGAGATGATGGATATGGTTGGTCTTAATCTCTCTTATTTAGATCGCTATCCTACAGAATTATCTGGAGGACAACAACAACGAGTAGGAGTTGCAAGAGCTTTTTTAACAGATCCCTCTATTATCTTAATGGATGAACCATTTTCAGCTTTGGATCCCATGACTAGAAACTCTTTACAAGATGAACTTTTACGAATACAAGAAAAGTTTAAAAAGACAATAGTCTTTGTTACTCACGATATGGATGAAGCTATTAAAATTGCAGATAAAATATGTATTATGGATAATGGTCATATTATTCAGTATGATACTCCGGAAAATATTTTAAAACATCCTAGAAATAAGTTTGTTAGTGACTTTGTAGGGCCTAAAAGGATTTGGACATCTCCTGAATTTATTAAAGTTAAAGATATTATGTTAAAGACTCCTATAACCTGTAGAGAAAATCTATCTTTGTTTAGATGTGTTACGAAAATGCGTACTTTAAAAGTTGATACTTTAATGGTTGTTGATAGTAAACATAAATATTTAGGATCTATTATTATTGATGAGTTATCTAGGACTTCTGATTTAAAGAAAAATGCTATTGATTTTATTTCTAAAAACTCTATTAGTGTTCAAGAGACAGATACATTATTAGATGTTTTACATATAGTAAAGAATGCTAAAACTGGTACTATTCCAGTAGTTAATTCTAAGGGAATTTTACAGGGACTAATTACAAAAGGTAGTTTATTAACTTCTTTAAGTAGTCAATTTCTAGAAGGGAGTGAGGAGTAATGGACTTTCTAGAATATATAGGAAATAATATTGATGAAATTATATCTTTATTAATAGAACATATTGAATTAACTTTTTTAGCAGTTTTACTTGCTATTGTAATAGGAGTACCAATAGGTATTTTAATTAGTTATGTTAAAAAAATAAATAAACCAGTTTTAGGCATTGCTAGTGTTATTCAAGCAATACCTAGTATGGCTCTTTTAGGTTTTGCAATTCCTTTTCTTGGAATAGGTACAACTCCTGCCATTGTTATGGTTGTTTTATATTCATTATTACCAATTATCAAGAACACTTATACAGGTATTAGTAATATTGATAGTAATATGATAGAATCAGCAACAGGTATTGGTTTAACTAGATGGCAAATACTTGTAAAGATTCAAATACCACTAGCTTTACCAGTTATTATGGCTGGTATTAGAATTAGTGCTGTTACAGCAGTAGGATTAATGACTATGGCAGCTTTTATTGGTGGAGGAGGACTTGGTTATTTAGTCTTCTCTGGTATTAGAACAGTTAATAATTATCAAATATTAGCAGGGGCTATTCCAGCTTGTCTTCTCGCTTTAGCAGTTGACTATCTTATTGGTATTGTAGAAAAAATAGTAACGCCAATTAGTCTTCAAAAAGGACATGATTTAGATAAAAAACTATTAAAGAAGAAAAGACTTCATCAAAAAATTATCTTAATAGTTTCTGCTATTATTTTAGTTTGTATCTTTGCTTTTACTTTTATTACATCTAATAAAAAAACGGAAGCAATTGTGGTAGGGAGCAAAGATTTTACTGAACAAAATATTCTTTGCTATATGGTAAGTGATGCCATTAAAGATAAAACAGACTATGATGTGGTAGAAAATTGTAATCTTGGGGGTACTCAAGTATGTTTTGAAGCTTTGAAAAGAGGAGATATTGATCTATATATCGATTATACTGGTACAGTGTATGGTGATACTCTAAATTATGAACCTATTACTGATATTAAAAAAGTTTATAATACTGTTAAAAATGATTTAGATAGTAAGTATAATATTAAAGTATTAGATCAAATGGGCTTTAATAATACTTATACTCTTGCTGTAAAAGAGGAAACGGCTAACCTTTATAATTTAAAAACAATGAGTGATTTATCTAGAGTCTCAAGAAATTTAGTCATTAGTCCTAGTCTTGAATTTATTAATCGAGAAGATGGATTAGATAGAGTAAATAGTGTTTATTCTTATAATTTTAAAGATGTTATAGGAATAGATGGTAGTCCTAGATATACTGCACTAATCAATAATGAAAGTGATGTTGTAGATGCTTTTGCTACAGATGGACTTTTAAAGAAATTTAATCTTGTTGTGTTAGAAGATGATAAGAATGCTTTTCCGCCATATTATGCTATTCCATTGGTTAGAAGTGATACGTTAGAAGAGTATCCTGAAATAGAAGAGGTATTAAGTAATCTTGGTGATCAGTTAAATAATGATATTATGAGTGAATTAAACTATAGAGTAGATGAATTAGGAGAAAATCCAAGTGATGTATCTAGAGAATATCTTGATAATATTGATTATTAATGTAGTATAATATAAAGAAGAAAGAGAGGATTAAGTATGAAAATGAAATATAATGTTTCAAATATGAAATGTGAAGGTTGCGAAAACAGAATAAAGAATTCGTTAAAGATGATAAAAGGAGTAAAAGAAGTAGATGCTAATCATAATACTGGAGAAGTTATTGTGGAATTAAAAAATGAAAAAATTAATTCTGAAGTTAAAGATTTGCTAAATAATCTTGATTTTGCTGTTATTAGTGAAAAGGAAGTAAAATAAAATACTTAGATAAAGTCTAAGTATCTTTTACTTTTCTGGTATATTATGACTTTTTATGACATGAAAAAAGTAATTTTCTAGAACTTGATAAACAGTTATTTTAATATATAGTGCAAAAAGAAGGTGTTACTTGTAATGCAAGATATTAATGATTTATTATATAGATTATCTAAATCTAAGTTTAGAAGTAGTTTTCATCTAAAGGAAAAAGATAAAGAGTATATTAGTAAAAAAGGGTTAAACACAATAGAAGACCATGCTTATGATTTTATTAATAAAAGATTGAAACCTGATATTATTCCTAACGATGGTAAGCAAACTCCAATGAGAGGACATCCTGTATTTATTGCTCAACATGCAACAGCAACTTGTTGTCGGGGGTGTTTATATAAATGGTATAAAATTCCGAAAAATATAGAACTAGATGATACTACAGTAAAATTTATAGTTGATCTTATCATGGCATGGATAAAAAAAGAATATAAGATTACATAAAATGACTATTAACAACTCAAGCTGTTAATAGTCTTATGTTATTAGTTTTTAACTAATACTTTTTTCTCTATCAAGCGAATTAGATAATAGAATAAGAAAGCTAATATTCCTAATATGAAAACAGAAGCAATAACAAGATTAATATTAAATACTTGTGAACCATACATAATTAAGTAACCTAGACCTTTTTTAGATACTAATAACTCACCCATAATAACTCCGATTAATGACATATAGGGAGAATGAAAAGCATTTTAGTAAAGAACTTGCTAGAAATGGAGTAAAGATGGGAAAAGTAACTTGTCCGTTTTGTAATAGTAAAAATACGTTTAATATTACTTACGGCTATTTAAAAGAGAAAAAAATAAAGAAGAACTATGTAGAACTAGATACTAATATCAATTATAGAAAAGGTTTTGAAAAGTATGATTTTGATGGAGAAAAATTAATCAGTCATTTACCTAATCATTATT
>CAJFVY010000060.1 GCA_904420615.1 uncultured Bacilli bacterium
AGATTAGTACTCATACCATTATTAAAAATAATTTCATTTTCTTTAATATCGTATTTTTGTATTTTCTCAGTATTTACAATTAAACTTCTATGAACTTTTAAAAAACGCTTATCTAATATTTTCTCTAGTTCTATGATAGATTTTGGAACTTTAAAATTACCATAAGTAGTTTGTACAATACAACGTTTACTATCTTGTTCTTTTTCTATATAAACAATATGACGATATTCTATTTGATAAACAACATAATTATATTCATAGCTCAGTGTTTTACCACGATTACCATAATTCTTCATAATGATTTTTAATACATCTTTTAATTTTTCCATACAATGATCTACTTTACTGATAAAATCTAATAAAAATAAACGGTTTGTTAAAGCTTCATAACGATACTCACTAAAAGCAGTTATAATAACAATTAAAGAAATCCAGTCATCTAATTCTTCTCTTATATGTCTTGCTGCATCTATTCCACTACCTGGTTTTGCTTTGATATCTAAGAGATAGACTTTAAAACCAATATCAGATGTTGCCAAATTTTCAAACTCTTTATCATAGCCGTCAAATTCATAAACTCTATATGACATATCGCAATTCATCATAAAATTATTAATTTGCTGCTTGACTTGCTGTCTAAACTTATGATCATCTTCACAAACAATAAAATTTAACATAACATCACTCCTTCTACACTTTTAGACTTATTTTACCATATTTTGACAATCAAGAAATAAAATGTCAAAAAAAAAGAAAAGTTATATAGCCTACTTTTTCTTTTTATCCTTTTTTAATGTCGATTCTACTTTATCCAAAATAGAGTCAGTAATCTGTTTATTTTTGGTTGAAATAATTGTTGTTCTTAAAACAAACCAAACTACAATAACAAAAATTAAAATATATAATATTTTACCTAAGAATGGATCTTTTAATGTATAAAAGATAGATGCACTGGCAAATAAAATAGCAATAGCATATATAATTAAAACTGTTGTCCTTTGTGAAAAATTCATGCCTAATAATTGATGGTGAATATGTTCTTTATCTGGTGCAAAGGGAGGCCGATGTCTTAATATTCTTCTAATAATAGCAAATAAAGTATCTAAAATAGGAATACCTAAAATCATAAGTGGAACAAATAAACTAGTTAAAGCTGGTCCTTTAAATTCTAATAACGATATAACAGCAATAATAAATCCTAAAAACATGGCACAATCACCGCAGAAAATCTTTGCTGGATAAAAATTATGAAGTAAGAATCCTAGTGTTGCTCCTAACATAATAAAAGTTAAAATCATAACTAATGTTCCAGATCTTCCTTGAAAAAAGCCAATAACTCCAATGGTTAAAAAGAAGATACTACAAATACCGCCACACAAGCCATCTAATCCATCTATAAGATTTATAATATTAGTACAAGCTACAATAAATAAAATTGTTAGTGGATAAGAAAAAATACCAAAATCAATCGAAAAACCAAAAGCAGTAATATTGTTTAAAGTTATTCCACCATAAAATACAATGATTGCAGCAGCTATTAATTGACCAATAAACTTATCCTTAGCCCGAATTGATTTAATATCATCAATTAAGCCAGTAAAAACAATAACAAAGCTACCAATTAAAATAGAATTCATCTGGACACTTTGTTCACCAAAGAGCATATAACCCAATAAAAATGCAAAGAATATACCGACTCCACCCATTTTTGGCGTTACCTTCTTATGAATATGACGATTTCCTTCATCACTTCTAGGAATATCTAATGCACCAATATAATTGGCTATTTTTTTCATAATAGGCATAAGTGCTGCTGAGCAAAGGAAGGTTACTAAAACAATTTTCAAAGCATTTAAAATTTCTACATTCATAAACGAACTTCCTCTTTTCCAAAATTATTATAACAATAATAGAAAATCTTTACAAGCAAAAGAAAAAGTCTTATTAAGACCTTTCACTTTCTAATAATTTAATATTGTCTAATAATACTCCTGTACCTTCTGCTACACAAGTTAAAGGACTATCTGCAATAAAAATTGGGACTTTTAATTCTTGTTTTAATAATGGTACTAATCCTTTTAACATAGAACCACCACCAGTTAATACAATACCTTTATCCACAATATCTGCGGATAACTCTGGAGGAGTTTGTTCTAATACATTGGTTGCTGCTTTAATAATTTTATTAATAGATTCCATTAAAGCCTCTTTTGTTTCAGTCTCTGTAATCTCTATAATACTAGGAAGACCTGTTACTAAATCTCTACCTCTAACCTCTCTTTTATTTTTCTTATCTGGATCAAATATATTAGCAAATTCAATCTTAATTTCTTCTGCTGTTTTATCTCCGATTAATAATTTATACTTTTCTTTTACATATTTTATAATATCTTGGTCAAAAACATTACCAGCAACTCGAACAGAAGTACTGGTTACAATATCATTTAAAGATAATACAGCTATATCAGTAGTTCCACCGCCTATATCAATTACCATATTACCACTTGGTTTAGAAATATCCATACCAGATCCTATCGCAGCAACTTTTGGTTCTTCTTCTAAGTAAACACGTCGTGCACCTGTTCTTTCCGCTACCTCTTTAATAGCATTTTTCTCAACAGGCGTAATATTAGAAGGACAACATATTAAAATTCTCGGACGAGATAAAAAATTTTTTGCATGAATTTTTTTAATAAAATAATCAAGCATTATCTCTGTAATATCAAAGTCAGCAATTACTCCGTCTTTCAATGGTCTAATTGCTTTTACTTTACCAGGAGTTCTTCCTAACATCTCATTCGCTTCATGACCTACTGCCACTACTCTTTTATTATCAGTGTCGATTGCTACGACACTTGGTTCATTTAATACGATTCCTTGACCTTTAATATAAATTAAAACATTTGCTGTACCAAGGTCAATTCCTATATCTTTCGCAAGCACTGTATCACATCCTTTTCGTTAATATTTTAACAAATTTTACAATTCATGTAAACGAATTTTATCAATCAACATTATTATTTCCTGATATTTAAAAACTATGCAAAATAATATTAGAAAATTCTAAAATTTATAACAAAATAAAACGGATTATTCTCCAGTTTCTTGAGATTCATCCGTTTTTGTATCATCAGTAGTAGTAACGGTAATTTCTTTATCAAAATAATCACTCGGATCTAATACTTGACCATTTTGATATAATTCAAAATGTAAATGATTACCAAGATCTTTATCTAACTCGTTTGTACCACTTTTTCCAATTACTTGTCCTTGACTTACGGTATCATTCTTTTTTACGGTAACTTCACTTAAGCTTTGATAACTACTAATAAAGTTTCCATCATGTTTGATTTCTACTATAGTACCTAATAATTCATCTTCTTTCACATCCGTTACGGTTCCATCTAAAACTGCGACTACATCAAAGCTGTCATCTTTAGTAAAGTCCATACCAGTATTTTGAATATAAGTATTCTCATGATATAAAATTGATTTTTCTTGAGTAGTATTATCATCCTGATAATCATAATAATACTTAGCTACCACTACTTGGTCGTCTACATATGGTTTAATCATAGTTGTACTTTGATTTTGATTAATCACTTCTATTTCCTCATTAGTATGATCAATAATTGATTGATTTACATAATCAATATTTTCTTCTTGTGGTGTACTTTCTTTCATATTTTCACTAACAAAGAAAGCTCCCATTCCTGTTAAACCAAAAGCAATTAGATATGCTCCAACCATAGCGCCTTTTTTAAGCCTTAATTTTCTCATCTTTTTTCACCTCATTAAGAGTTTTAACCAAAAGATGAAATTTATACTTTTTTTTAAAAAATTTCTATTGTATTTGTAATATCCCAAAGAAAATTAGTTATTAAATAAATCAAAGCTAAAGCAAATAAAAAATATAATACTCGTGCTTGTATTATTTTATTCTTTTTAAAAAAGCCATTTAAATTGATAGAATCCATTGCCCAAATAACAATAACTGTTACAAAAAGATATAATAAATATTTAAAATTCATAACTATTCCTCATACTTGCTTATTTTATTAATTCTTCTTTGATGCCGTTCTTCATTTGAAAAGGGTGTTGTAACAAATGCTTCTACTAATTTAATAGCTTCATCTTCCTTCATCTTAGCAGAAAGACAAATTACATTGGCATCATTATCATTTCTTGTTTCATATACATCTTCTAAACTTAAAACTCTAGCCGCTCTTATTCCCTTTACTTTATTACAAGCAATTGAAATACCAATTCCACTACCACAAATTGCAATACCAAAATTAAGATGATCTTTGATTACACTTTCTCCTAAATGAAATGCATAATCAGGATAATCTACACTATCACTACTATTACATCCATAATCTATTACATCATATTTTTTTTGTAATTTTTCAATCAATGATTTTTTTAATAAAAAACCTCTATGATCTGAAGCTATTCCTATTCTCATTTTAATCCTCCTATTTTCTATAATTATTCTTTTTTAATTCTTCTTGATAAATTCTGATATGATCTATTTTTTCTTCTAAAGAAGCATTACTTGGTAAATAAAAATTACCAACAGCATATCCCATTTTAGAATTATTTTTTTCTAAGTGGTACGAAATATGTTCTAGCTGAGATTTTTTAGAATATAAGTAATATGTTTCTTCTAATCCTTCATTCTCATCTTTACTATATTCACGAAAGATATTGTCTTCATCCATTTCCTCATAAATTCCTATCATATATTTTCTCAAAAGAGATTTATTGAATAGAGTTACATTACATGCAGTATTTTGATAACCCAAATTTAAAGCCAAACGTAGAGCAACACTTATATTAGGTTTTAAGTAATCTTCTTCCTTTCCTGACATAAGAATACTTGCAATATCTGTAAAAACTTATTCTCGATTTTCCATATTGGCATAAACACCTACGTTAAACTTACTTTTGTTACTACCAGTGGTGGAAAACATAATATAAGTTTTATATTTTTTAGCAATTTCATTCAAAAAAGGATTAATTCTTTTTCTAGTAAGATCATTATAACTAAAAATTATATACGGTGAGTCTCCTTCTTCGTGTCCTTTACAGCAAGCTATTGTAGGAATATCATATATAATACAACTATTTAAAATATGAACAAAAGGAGGAAATCCTTCGCTGAATAGAGGAAGCAGTTTTTCCTTATTAGCCTTAAACTCTTCAAATGAAATTGGTGGCATTGTTATTTTATCTTTTTCATTCATTATTATATCTCTCACATTTCTTTTTCATGCAAAAAAAAGCTTTATGCAGCTTTTTTATCAGTAAATCCATATTTTTTATTAAATTTATCAACTCGTCCAGCACGTGATGCTCTTGATTGTTTGCCAGTATAAAATGGATGACATTTAGAACAAACTTCTACTGTCAATTCACTTTTGTTAGATTGTACTTCAAAAGTTTCACCGCAAGCACATGTAACTTTACAAGTTTGATAATGAGGATGAATTCCTTTTTTCATTTTATCTCTCCTTCCGCCATGATAATTTTACTATCATAGTAATTCAAGTCCCCAATAATATATCAGATAATCTTATTTTTCGCAAGTATTTATTGACATAAAATTTATTTCTTTATGATTAGTATATGATAATGTCTTAAGTATTAGTATTTGATTATGTCCCAAAAATAATGTAGAATACATCACTTGGTGATGTATAT
>CAJFVY010000061.1 GCA_904420615.1 uncultured Bacilli bacterium
ACGTTTAAATGCAACACTTTTCATTTGGATGATTAAATGCAACTATTTTCATTTTTTAGGTTGCATTTACTTTTTCAGTTCAGAAATCAACATCATGTATTAGCTAAAATTTTCTTTTAGTTTACTTTTCTTAACATATATGATATAATATGAAAACGCCAAAGGAGGAGAAAATAATTTATGAAACTAACAAGATATAACAAAATTTTAGTAGATAAACATGCAAATGAGAAATATAAACTATCTTTAAATCATAATAAAAAGCTAGTAATTGTAAATATTCCTAGTGAAGAAAGCGAACTGCTAGACTTTTTCAGGGATAGAGCTAACGATAATCAACTCTTAATAACTTCAAGAAAAGAAGTATTACCATCTGCTCATTATTTTGGTTTGGATACTTGCTTTATAAATGATGGTACTAATGATGTAGTTGATTATCCTTCAACTTATGAAATTTATCCTGAAGCTAAAATGTTAAAAAAATAATATACAAAAAGAAAGGTATATTATTTTTTTTCTCTTTTTTTAAATTTTCTTTGCAATCTCAGTGAATTTAAAACAACAGTAATACTACTTATTGTCATAGCAATACTACCAAACATTGGACTCATTTCAATTCCATAGCTAGAAAACAAACCAGCTGCAATTGGTATCATACACAAATTATAAAAGAACGCCAAAAATAAATTTTGTTTTATAATCTTATAAGACTCTTTACTAATCGTTATAAGATCTAAAATATTATTCATATTATTATTCATTAAGATTACATCTGCTGCATCCATAGCAATATCTGTTCCATCATTTACACTAATACCCACAGTTGCTGTAACCAAGGCAGGAGCATCATTAATACCATCTCCTACCATAATAACTTTTTTCCCATTATTTACTAATTGTTTGATATAATTAGCTTTCTTCTTTGGAAGCACATTTGCCATAATTTTACTAATTCCAAGATCAGAAGCAATTTTTTTTGCTGTAATTTCATGATCACCTGTTAGCATAATCGTTTCTATTTTCTTTTTTCTTAATTTATCTAGACAACTTTTTATATCTTTTCGAATAATATCTTTTACTCCGATCAAGCCAATAACTTGCTTATTTTCAACTATATAAATAATACTACAACCTTGTTTTACAAGTTCTTCATTATCTTTATAGTTGTATTTAATTTTTAAATTTGATAATATTTTATCATTTCCTAAATAATATTCTTTCTCATTTAATACAGCATATAAACCAATACCATTTAAAGTTTTAAAATTTGTAACTGTTAACTTTCTTTTTATTTCAAAAGCAGTACTAATAGGATGAGAAGAATTTTTCTCAATATTAGAACAAATATTTAATAGCTCATCATCTTGATAAGATGAATAATTATAAATTTTAAATATACTTAACTTTCCTAATGTCAAAGTCCCAGTCTTAT
The DNA here is from genome assembly GCA_904420615.1 of uncultured Bacilli bacterium. Lineage (GTDB taxonomy): Bacteria > Bacillota_I > Bacilli_A > RF39 > UBA660 > Onthousia. The sequence continues at coordinate 1,433 of CAJFVY010000061.1, forward strand.
CAAAAACAATAGTATCTATATCACGCATTTTTTCTAAAACATCACTATTTCGTAGAAACAAACCTTTCTTAGCACACAATCCATTACTTACCACTACTACTAAGGGTACTGCAAGACCTAAAGCACAAGGACAAGCTACCACTAAAATTGTAACTAAGTGAACAAAAGCAACTTGAAAAGATAACCCAACCCATAATTGAATTATAAAAGTTACTATAGCAATCAATAAAATAATAGGAACAAAATAACCACTAATTTTATCTGCTAATTTTTGAATTTTACTTTTTTGATTTGTTGCTTCTACTACTAAAGATACAATTTCTGAAATAGTCGAATCCTTTCCAATTTTTTGTGCTTGATATTCAATATATCCATCATAATTAATAGATCCAGCAATAACATGACTACCTTTCTTTTTCAAAACAGGAAGACTCTCTCCTGTAATAAAACTCTCATTCACATATGTTTCACCAAAAGTAACTACACCATCTACTGCTACTTTATCACCTGCTCGAGAAATTAAAATATCATCTTTTTTTACTTCATCAAGTGATACTTTTCTTTCACCATTCTTATCTTTCAAAATAGCATATGTAGGAGTAACTTGTACTAAGTTCTTAATTGCATCTTTTGTTTTATCTTTACTAATATTTTCTATAAATCTCCCTAATTTAATGAAGTAAATAACCATACAAGTAGATTCAAAATAAAGACTACTTAAACTAGTTGTTTTTCCAAATATGATTAAAATATAATGATAAAAACTATACAAGAAACTAAAAGTAACACTAAACATGACTAATGTATCCATATTGGGTATTTTATGTATTAAATTTTTAATGCCACTTTTTATAATATCTAATCCATAATATAAAAATATGATAGTAAGTAAAAATAAGAAAGTAGATAAAATAACAGGATTTTGATAATTAATATAAGGAATATTAGGTAAATGAAACATGTGTCCCATAGATACATACATCATAAATAATATAAGTATTCCTAAAATAATTAGTTTAATTTTATCTTTTTTAGTAGAATGTACATCATCTAATCCTTTAAATTCTCCTAAACTTTTAAAGCCAGCCATTTTAATATAGGATTCAATCTCTTTTTTAGTAAGATTTTCGTATTCTATAGTAGCAATAGCTAAAACCAAATTAACAGTAGCTTTTTTTATTCCTTTTTGTTTATTTAAATATTTTTCTAAACCAGAAGAGCAAGCACTACAAGTCATTCCTCCTATTTTTAAAACTATTTTTTTCATATTTATTCCTCATTTTTTACTCTTAATATCCTTAAAGCATTAATAATAGCAATAACAGATACTCCAACATCTGCGAAGACAGCAGCCCACATAGTAGCTAACCCAATAGCACTTAATAATAAAACTAATATTTTAACCGTAATGGCAAAAACAATATTCTCTTTTACAATTATCATAGTTTTTTTACTTATTTTAATAGCATTAGCAATTTTTGATGGTTCGTCAGTCATAATTACGACATCAGCTGCTTCAATCGCTGCATCACTTCCAAGTCCCCCCATCGCAACTCCAATATCTGATAAAGCAAGAACTGGAGCATCATTAATACCATCTCCTATAAATACCAACTTACCAGTCTGGCTCTTTTGAGTCATTAATTCTTCGACTTTTTCTACTTTTTCTTGTGGCAATAATTCTGCATAATAAGCATCTAATTTTAATTCTTTTGCTACTTTTTTACTGATTTCTTCTCTATCTCCTGTTAACATCACTGTTTTCTTGACATTATTATCTTTAAAACTTCTAATGGCTTTATAAGCATCCTCTTTAATTTTATCAGCAATAGTAATCGTTCCAGCAAATTTTTTATTAATAGCAATATAAACAATTGTTCCTATATCTTTACTCTTTTTAAAAGTAATATTATATTCTTCCATTAATTTTTCATTACCAACTACTACTTGTTTATCATCTACTTTAGCTATGACACCTTTACCTTTTATTTCTTTTACCTTAGTAACTAAGCTTTCATTAATATCCTTACCATAAGCATTTTTTATAGATAAGGCAATAGGATGATTAGAAAAAGCTTCAGCATAACTGACATAACGTAATAAATCTTCATTAGAATACCCAATAGCATTTATCTTTTGAACTTTAAAGATCCCCTCTGTAAGTGTTCCTGTTTTATCACAAACAATAATCTCAGTATTTGCAAGAGCTTCTAAATAATTACTTCCTTTTACTAATACTCCTATTTTAGAAGTAGCTCCAATCCCCCCAAAGAAGCTTAAGGGAATTGATATTACTAATGCACAAGGACAAGAAACAACTAAAAAAGATAAAGCACGATATACCCAAGTTTTAAAGGTTGTATCACTAAATATAAGGGGCGGAATAAAAGCTAATAATAAGGCAATAACTACTACGATAGGAGTATAATATTTAGCAAATTTACTAATAAAATTTTCAGATTTAGATTTTCTACTGCTGGCATTTTCAACTAAATCTAATATCTTACTAACGGTAGAATCTCCAAACTTTTTTTCTACCCTTACTTTTAACACTCCTTCATTATTAATAGAACCACTTAATACTTCATCTCCAATATTCACAGATCTTGGTATAGATTCTCCTGTTAAAGCTAAAGTATTAAGCATAGACATACCTTCTACTACTGTTCCATCAAGAGGTATCTTTTCACCTGGTTTTATTAAAATGATCTCTCCAATATTTACTTCATCTGGATCTATTTTTTCTATTTCTTCACCATGATAAACATTAGCATAATCAGGGCGAATATTCATTAGAGCTGCAACTGACTTTCGTGATTTATCAACAGCATAGCTTTGAAATAATTCTCCTACTTGATAAAATAACATGACTGCTACAGCTTCTGGAAACTCCCCAATACAAAAAGCACCAATAGTAGCGATTGTCATTAAGAAATTTTCATCAAAAACTTTACCTCGTAAAATATTTCTAATAGCTTTTAAAACAATATCATAACCTACAATAATATAAGCTAAAATATATAAAATATCCTGTATGACAAAACTAAATGTTAAAAGCATTGATAGTATCATGAATAGAAAAGAAAGAATAATTCTAAATAAACGTTTCTTCATTTTAAAGTCCATGATTATTAGACCTCCTCAATTATAACATCTGGTTCTTCTTTTCTAATAACTTTTCTTATTTTTAATAAAACTTCTTCTTTATTTTCTTCTTCACACTCAAATGTTAATTTTTCTGTTATAAAACTAATACTAACACTTTCTAACTGATCAATTTTCTGTAAAGTATTTTCTAACTCATTAGCACAAATAGCACAATCTAAACCTTTTATTTTAAATTTATACTTTTTCATTTTAATCCTTCTTTCTTTATCAATCTTTATGATTAATATGCTCTAAACCAATTTCAAATAACTGTACAATATGATCATCATCAAGCGTATAATATACTTCTTTGCCATTCTTTCTGCATCTAACAATTCCACTTCTTCTTAGAGTTGCTAATTGATGAGAAATAGAAGATTTTGTCATATTTAATACATTTGCTAAATCACATACACACATTTCTTTTTGATCAAGAGCAAATAAAATCCGGCATCTTGTCGTATCACCAATTAGTTTAAAAAGATCTGCTAAATGATTAAAAGTATTTTCATTAGGCATTTTTTGTAATACTTCATCAACTGCTTCTTGATGAATTACATTACAATCACAAGTAAATTCATTTCTAGCCATAAAACTCCTCCATAATATTATATTCAATACAGTTGAATTTTTTCTCAACTATTTTAATTATAGTTGAATTAGCATTCAATTGTCAATACGATAAATAATAAAACATATTATTTATTTTTGCATAAACTGAAATGGGAGGATTTTTTATGTACAAATTACCGGCATTACCGTATTTATTTCAAGATTTAGAGCCTTATATTGATACTCATACTATGGGACTTCATTATCACAAACATCAACAGAATTATTTAAATAAATTAAATGCCCTACTTATAAAAAACAATTATAATTTTCAATATCCAATAAATGATTTATTCTACCATATCGATGAATTTAATAAAGAAGATCAAGCTGATATTTTATATAACTTAGGTGGAGTTTTAAATCATAATTTATATTTTAGGAGTATGAGTCCTAAACAAAATCAAAAGCCAACAGGGAAATTAAAAGAAGCTATTGACAAGAAATATGGTGATTTTGATCTTTTTTTTGACAAATTCAAAGAAATGGCTATGAGTTTAAAAGGATCAGGATATACATTTTTAGTAATTGATGATCATGGTAATTTAAAAATCATCAATGTAGCTAACCAAGATATGCCTATTAGCTTAGGTTATGTTCCCTTATTTAATATGGATATGTGGGAACATGCCTATTATTTAAACTACAAAAATGAAAAAGAAGATTATATCGATAATTTTAAAATAATTTCAGACTTTACTAATGCTAGTAAAATATATAATAGTATTATGAAAGATTAAATTATATCTATATAAGAAATGACTGATACAAGGCATTATCAGTCATTTTTATATTATTTACTTTAGTTTCTTAATATATTGATCTAATTGATCTCTTTCTTCCTTATATATAAAAGGAATTAAACTAGAAATGACAGCTTCACTATCTACCATTTCTCTATTAGACATCTTGCGAAACTAAATTAAAGTCCAAAATTATAAAGAGAACAAATAAAACAAGCACGTGAAATAAAGGTATCAATACA